>DASXAN010001453.1:0-1639 GCA_036406755.1 Gemmataceae bacterium | reverse complement strand
GCTCCATTCGCACCCCGATCCTGAGATCCTCGAGGTATCGATCACCGGCGGTTCCCCCACGTATCTCGAGTGGCTGCTGAACGAGGTCAGGTCCCACTGAGCGCTCCCGACGTATCGCCCCAGGAGAAGTTCCCAACGGTGCCGTCCCAGGCCGAGAACGGAGACGGGCGTCAGCCCGACGCCCCCGAGACGCGACCCGGCGCCGCCGACGGCGGCCCCGTGAAGCCGGACGCCCCGGCGCCGCCGGCCACCCCGCGGCCGTCGCCGCAGGCGGGTCCGCGGCCGGCCAGCCCGCAGGCGTCGGCCTCGACGCCGCGCGGCCCGCAGGCGCCCGCATCGGCGTCGCGGCCCAGCCCGCAGGCGCCGGCATCGGCATCCCGGCCGCCCGGCGCGATGCCGCCGTCCCCGCCCCCGCCCAGCAGCGGGTCCCTGTCGCGGCCGGCGTCCCCCGATTCGCTGCCGCCCCCGCCGCCTCCGCCGCGCTCGCCCCTGAGCGGCGCGCCTCCGTCGGCGGGCGCGAGCTCGTCGCCGACCGTCGCGCCCCGGCCGCCCGGCCCGCCGCCGCGTCTGGGCGGCACGACGTCGCCGCTGGGGCCGCGCTCGGCCGTGCCGCCTCCCGGCGTGCCGCCGCGCCCACCGGTGGTGCCGCCGCGCCCGACGGGTGGGGTGTTCGAGGCCCCGACGCGGCCCACCCTCACGCGGCCGGTGACCCGGCCGGGCTCGCCGCCGCCGGCCGAAGCGCCGGACGGCCGGCCGGTGCCCCCGGCCCCGCCGCCGATGAACCCGCCGCCCACGACGCCGCCGGCGACCTCGCCGCCGGTGCGGCCGGCCGGCGGCGTGTTCGAGGCCCCGACCCGGCCGACGCTGGCCCGTCCGGCGCCGCCGTCGTCCCCTCCGCCGTTCAACCGGCCGCCCTCGACGACGAGGCCGCCCGGCCCGCCGCCACCGAGGCCGCCGGCCGCATCGGCGTCGTCGCCGGCCCGGCCGCCGCTGGAGCCGCCGGTCGCATCGGCCCGGCCGCCGGTGGAGTCGCCATCGGCGCCATCCCGGCCGTCGGCTCCGTCTGAGCCGGCCGCGCCGACGCCCACGTCGCCCCCGAGCCGGCCGCCGATCTCGCCGCTGACCAGGCCGCCCGCGGCCACGCCGTCCGCGTCGGCTCCGCCGTCGGCGCCGACCCGGCCTCCAGGTCCGCCGCCGTCCGCGTCCGCGCGGGCCGCCGGTCCGCCCGTCGGGCCGCCGCCATCGGCGCCGCCCTTCACCGCCAGGGCTCCGGTCGGGCCGCCCCCGGTCGGGCCGCCGCCCGTGGGGCCGCCTCCGGTCGGGCCGCCGCCGTCGCGGCCGAGCGCTGAACCGCCCGGCCTGCCGCCATTCACGCGGCCGCCGGCCGCTGAGCCGCCGTCCGGCGCGACGTCGCCGTCGCGGCCGTCGGCGGCCATCTCGCGACCGTCGTCGCCGGTCCCCGGGGCCGCGCCTCCGGTCCCGCCACCGGGCGCCCCGCCGACGCGACCGCCGGTTGGCGCGCCGCCTGACGGAGGTCCGCGGCTCCGGCCGCCGGCGCCGCCCGGCCGTCCGCCCGCGGGCGTCCCGCCCGTCGGCCCACCGCCCGGCGCCCCGCTGGGCGCCCGTCCGCCGCTGCCGG
>DASXAN010001452.1:0-1932 GCA_036406755.1 Gemmataceae bacterium | reverse complement strand
TGAGCACGCCCAGCGAGCCCGGTACGGGCGGGGACGAGGTTCCCACCTGTTACCGGCACCCCGGCCGGGAAACGTACGTCTCCTGCGTCCGGTGCGGGCGCCACGCGTGCCCCGACTGCATGCGCTCGGCCTCGGTCGGCCAGCAGTGCGTGGAGTGCGTGGGCGAGGGTGCGCGGAGTACCCGGCAGGCCCGGACGACCTTCGGCGGCCTCCCGGCCGCCGGCGCCGTCGTCACCTGGACGCTGGTCGCGATCAATGTGGCGGTGTTCCTGGTCGCGTGGGTACGCCCCGGCGTTGTCAACGACCTCGCCTTGTTCGGCTACGCTCATTACACGGCGGGCGGCCCGCCGCACGGCGTAGCCGCGGGCGAGTGGTACCGGCTGATCACGTCCGCGTTCGTAGTCCCGGGCGCCGGCCTAGGCGGCCTGGGTTTCCTGGACATCCTGTTCAACATGTGGGCACTGGTTTTCGTGGGACCCGCGCTGGAGGGCCTGCTTGGCCGGGTCCGCTTCCTCGCCGTGTACCTGCTCAGCGCCATCGGCGGCGCGGTGATGTACTACTACCTCGCGGCGCCTGACCATCTGGCGGCAGGTGCCTCGGGCGCCATCTACGGGC
Source organism: Gemmataceae bacterium (assembly GCA_036406755.1). GTDB lineage: Bacteria > Planctomycetota > Planctomycetia > Gemmatales > Gemmataceae > DASXAN01. The sequence continues at coordinate 1,317 of DASXAN010001452.1, read as the reverse complement.
TGTTCGGAGCGTGGTTCGTGGTGTCCAGAAGGCTGCGCATCGACACCCGCGGGATCGTCGTGCTGATCGCCATCAACCTGGCGCTCAGCTTCTTCTTCCACAACGCCATCGCCTGGCAGGCCCACATCGGCGGACTGATCACCGGCGCGTTGCTCACCGCCGCCTACGCTTACGCGCCGCCCAGGAACCGCGCCGCCGTCCAGGCCGGCGCCACTGTGGCCGTGGTGGCCCTGATCGTGACCGCGGTCGTGATCAGGAACGGCCAGCTCACCAGCGGCGTCTTCTAGCGCGGCCGGTCCGGCCTGGTGCCGGTCAGTGCCACCGGGTGGCCAGGATGACGGCCGCGATGATGAACCCGAAGCCGACCACGAGGTTCCACGCGCCGAGAGCGGAAAAACCGGGAATCGATCCCCCGGCCAGGTAGTAGGTCACGATCCAGGCCAGGCCGACGATCAGGCAGGCCCCGATGGCCGGGCCGACCCATGACGCACTGACCTTCCGCTGCGCCGTTTTCGGCGGCGGAGGGGTGTAGACCGTCCTCTTGCGGACGCGCGACTTGGGCACGACGGCCTCCTGATTGGCAAACCTGGCGAAGTAAGCCAGCGAACATTCCCGGCGCTGCGGAACCTAAGCGTAGCCGCTCCTCGCGGTGGTCGGCGCGATGAGGTTTAAGATCCCGATCCCGCCGTCGGTCGGCGTGCCGGTCGGGGTCTGGGTGGGCGTGCCCGTGTCCGTCGGCGGCGAGCTCGGCGACTGCCCGTTCTGCACGAAGATGGTGACCGTGGAACCCTTCGTCGCGGTGCCGTTAGCCGGGTTCTGCTGGAAGACCGTACCGTTGGCGTACTGCGCCGGGCCCGACCCCTGCTGGACGCTGACCTGGAAGCCGGCCGTGGTCAGGACCTGGGACGCGGTCTGCTGTGAATCTCCGACCACCGACGGCACCGAGACCGCTCCGCCGGACACGGTGATGGTGATGGTGGCACCGGGCGCGGCCGTGCCTCCGCTCGGATTCTGGCTGATCACCTGGCCGGCCGGGGCCGACGAGGTGGAGTCGGTTTTGGTATCGACCTTGAAGCCCTTGGATTGCAGCGTGGCCGCGGCCTGGTCCTGCTGCTGGCCCACCACGTTCGGCACGGCGACCGGTGCCTGTCCCTGGGAAACGAACAGCGTCACCAGGGTGTTCGCCGGTACGTTGTTCCCTTCGGCCGGGCTGGAGTTGATGACCGTGTTCGCCTTGACGGTGTCGGAATGCCGGTAGACCACCGTCGAGCGCAGGTGCTGGGCCTTGATCTCCGCCTGCGCCGTGGCCACCGGCTG
>DASXAN010001451.1:0-5251 GCA_036406755.1 Gemmataceae bacterium | reverse complement strand
CGCGGCACTCCCGGTCACGGGAGGACGACGAACAGCCGCTGGACGAACTGGTTGAGGTCCAGGAGGTCCACGTCGCCGTCCCCGTCGAAGTCGAAGGCGGGGTTGTAGTTCCCCTGCGCGGGGAACAGGGCCGGCACCAGGAGGTTCAGGTCGAGCAGGTCCACGTCCTTGTCGCCGTCGATGTCCCCGAAGAGCCGGTGGAACGCCACCACCTTGTCCCCGCCCGGGGCACCGTCGCCGTCCGCGTCCACGGCCGTCCCGCCGGCCGACGCCTGGCCGCCGACGACGGTCAGCGTGTACAGGCCGTCGATCAGCGACGGGTTGACGCCGGCCGCCGTGCCCGGCTCGGTGAGCGGGCCGGAGAAGGTCAGCGTCACCACCGTCCGCCCCTGGGCGTCCGTCGTGACGGTCGGGACCAACCCGACGGTGCCGGTCGGGCCGGACGGGCCGGTGCGGGTCAGCTGGAAGGAGGCCGCCGTCCCGTTCGGGAACGTCACCGCCGTGTCGAACGTGACGGTCAGCGACCGGACGCTCGACCGCTGGAGCGACCCGTCGGCCACCTGCACCCCCACCACCTTGGCCGGGAGCACGGTTACGGTCGTGCTGCCGAGCACGCCGCCGAGATTGTCCTTCACGGTCAGGGTCTGCGGGCCGACGGTGTTCGGGGTCACGGTGAAGGTGTGGGTGCCGGCGTCGGCGGCGGTGAACGTGTAGGCGGCGGGCAGGCCGGCCGCCGCGTCCGTGCTCGTCCAGGTCACCGTCCCGCGGTAGGTCGAGTCCAGGTTGCCGAGCGGGTCGCGGACGGACACGGTGACCGACAGCGGCCGGCCGGTCGTGACCGACGGGGCGGCCGTGACCGTGACGGCCGGGGCGACGGAGTACACCCGCACGCCGGCCGGGGTGGCCAGGAACACCCACCGGCCGTCGCCGCTGGCGGCCATGACGCCGCTGCCCAGCGCCGACGACGCCGGGACGTTCTCGCCGACCGGCAGGTAGTAGCGAGCGGCCCCGGTGTTCGTGTCGTAGGCGAAGAGCTGGTCGGTCGCGGAGTTGACGGCGTAGAGCATGTCCCGGACCGGGTCGTACGCCAGCCCGCCGTCGATGCCGGTCAGCGTCCGCACCGTGCCGAGCGACGGGTTCATCACCGTCGTGCCGGTGCCGAACTCGAAGGCGATCTGGGTGCCATCGCGGTTGACGGCCGCCAGGTTGCTGTCGACGAAGCTGTTGGTGTTGGCGCTCGCCGGGAAGGTGCCGGCGGCCGGGTCGTACGTCCAGATCGGGCCGCTGGAGATGTTCGCCTCGGTGCCGAAGAACAGGTTCCGGCCGGCCCCGCGGAAGAGGTTCGAGTTCTGCCGGACCGACCGCAGGGCCGGGCCGACCGTGCCGGCGGCCACGTCCAGCTTGTCCAGGTTGACCCACCCCGAGCCCTCGAACAGGTAGTCGGCGACGCCGGTGCCGTTGGCCGCCACTTCCACGTCCCACGCCCCGCCGTCGGGGCCGTTGTGGCGGACCAGCGTCGTCGCCCCGGTGAGCGGGTCGATGCGGCGGAGCACGCTCTGGGTCAGGCTCCGCTGCCCCTCGGCGACGAACAGGGCCGACCCGTCCGGGGTCACGTCCGCCCCGTTGTAGGAGATCCCGCCGGTGAGCGGGGCCAGGAGCGACCGGCTCGCCGGGTCGTACCGCTCGACGGTGCCGGCCGAGGTGGTGATGAGGAGCAGCCCGTGGGCGTCGTCGTACACCAGGTCGCGGTGGTTGGTCACCGGGATGAGCGACACCGCCCCGCTGGTGACGGTGACGGCCGGCGAGGTGACGAGCAGGCTGTTGGGCACGGCCGTGGTCGCCGTCAGCGTGCGGCTGCCGGCGGTGTTCCAGGTGACGGTGAACGTGTGGACGCCGGCGTCGGTCGCCGGGTTGAACGTGTACGGCCCCGGCAGCGCGGCCGCCGGGTCGGTGCTGGTGAACGAGACGGTGCCGGCGAAGTTGGTGACGACGTTGCCGGCGTTGTCCTGGACGGTGACGGTGACCGTCGTCGGCGTGCCGGCCGAGCGGAACGTGGAGACGTTCGAGAGCACCAGCCGGGTCGGGACGCCGGTGGCGGCCGGCAGGTCGAACCGGCGGACTCCCGACGGGGTGGACAGGAACAGCTTCGTCCCGTCCCCGCTGACGGCCATCACCCCGTTGCCGAGCGCGCTGGACGCCGGCACGTTCTCGCCGACCGGCAGCGTGTACTTCACCGCCCAGGTGTTGGTGTCGAAGGCGGCGATCTGGTCGGTGGTCGAGTTGACGGCGTAGAGGAGGTCGCGAACCGGGTCGAAGGCCAGCCCGCCGTCGTACCCGGCCAGGAGTTGCACGGTGTCAAAGGTCGGGGTGACGACGGCCGTCGCCGACCCGATCTCGCCGGCGATCAGGGTGCCGGTGCGGTTGACGGCGGCCAGGCTGTTGTCGAGGAAGGCGTTGGTCCCGGCGCTGGCCGGGAACGTGTTGGTCGCCGGGTCGTACGTCCAGATCGGGCCGCTGGAGATGTTCGACTCGGTGCCGAAGGTCAGGTTGCGGCCGGCCCCGCGGTACAGGTTCGAGTTCTGCCGCACGCCGTGGCCGGTCGAGGTCAGGGTGTTGGCGGCGGCGTCCAGCCGGTCGAGGGTGACCCACCCGGACCCCTCGAACAGGTAATCGACCGCGCCGATGCCGCCGCCGCCGATCGCCACGTCCCAGGCCCCGCCGTCCCCGGCGTGGCTGAGCGCGGTCATCGCCCCGGTGAGCGGGTCGATGCGGCGGACGATGCTCTTGACCAGGCTCCGCTGCCCCTCGGCGACGAACAGGGCGGTCCCGTCCGGCGTGACGTCGGCGCCGTTGTACGTGCCGCCGCCGACGAGCGGGGCCAGCAGCGACCGGCTGGCCGGGTCGTACCGCTCGACGGTCCCGGCCGAGGTCGTGATGAGCAGGAGGCCGTGGGCGTCGTCGTACACCAGGTCGCGGCGGGTCGCCACCGGGATGAGCGACACCGTGCCGGTGGTGACGGTGACGGCCGGGGTGGTGACGGACAGGCCGTGGGCCGCGTCGCTCACGGTCAGCGTCCGGCTGCCGGCGGTGTTCCAGGTGACGGTGAACGTGTGGACGCCGGCGTCGGTCCCCGGGTTGAACGTGTACGCGGCCGGCAGGCCGGCCGCCGGGTCGGTGCTGGTGAACGACACGGTGCCGGCGAAGTTGGTGACGACGTTGCCGGCCGGGTCCAGGGCGGTGACGGTCACGGTGGCGGGCGTGCCGGCGGCCCGGAACGTCGAGACGTTCGAGAGCATCAGCCGGGAGGCGACGCCGGTGGCGGCCGGCAGGTCGTACCGGCGGACGCCCGTCGGGGTGACGAGGAAGAGCTTCGTCCCGTCGCCGCTGACGGCCATGACGCCGGCCCCGAGGCCGTTGGACGAGCTGACGTTCTCGTCCGTCGGCAGGCGGTAGAGCTCCCGCCAGGTGGCCGTGTCGAAGGCGGCGATCTGGTCGGTGGCCGAGTTGACGGCGTACAGGACGTTGCGGGTCGGGTCGAAGGCCATGCCGCCGTCGAACCCGGTCAGGGTCTGGGCGGCGTCGAAGGTCGGGGTGACGACGGCCGTGGCAGCCCCGACCTCGGAGGCGATCAGGGTGCCGTCGCGGTTGACGGCCGACCGGGCGGCCCCGAGGAACTGGCCGGAGTCGTACTCGGCCGACCACCCGCCGCCGAACGTGTACGTCTCGTACGGCCCGCTGGAGATGTTCGACTCGGCGACGACGACCAGGGTGCGGTCGCCGGACCGGTCCAGGTGGGAGTCCTGGCGGACGCCGCGGCCGGCGAGGGTGAACGTGTCGGTGGCGGTGTCGAGCAGGCGGGTGTCCACCCACCCGGACCCGGAGTACCGGGTGGTGGTTAGGGCGACGCCGGCCGGGCCGATGGCGATGTCGTACGCCCCGGCCTCGCCGAACCCGAGGTTGTACGGCACCAGGGTGGTCGCCAGGCCGGGGTCGGCCAGGTCGATCTTGTAGAAGTAGCCCTGGGTCGGGCCGCGGTTGTTCTCGGCGACGTAGAGGTAGCGGTTGTCGGGCGTGATGTCGGCCCCGTTGAGCGAGGTGCCGGCGGCGACGGCGGACAGGAGGCTGCTGCTGGTCACGTCGTAGCGGGCGACGGACCCGGACGCGGTGGTGACGTACAGGCGGTTGCGGGCGGCGTCGAAGACGAGGTCCTGGGCCCCGGTGACGGGGATCAGGGTGCTGGGGGTGGTGCGGTCTTCGAGCGCACGGACGGCGAGGCGGGTGCGAGTCATGGGGGTCCCCGGGGGTGAGGGACAGGGGTGGGGGTTCGCGAGTCGGGCGACCGGCGGCCAGTATACCCGCCGGCCGTGGCGGGGGGAAGCGGCTGCGCTCACCGGTGGTGGTACAGTGTGAGAAAGTTCGCCGCCGGGGTAGGTCAGAAGGCAAAGGTAAACGTGCGGTCTTTGCCGACGAACTGAAAAAAGCAGTGGTTGAGGATGTCCAGGCCGAGAAGCCCCTCGATCCTGTCACCCGGGGGCCAGCAGTCGGCCGCCATGACGCGAGATTCGAGGAATTGGTGCGGCCTGCCTTCGGCGACGAGTTGCAGGGAAACGTCGTAGAAGGCGCACAGGTGCGGGGCGTCGTGCGGCGTGGACGGTGTGAGGACGTTGATACGAGTCGCGGGCGTCAAGCCGAGTTCCCGGAACACTCGGGATGCAAACCCCGAGACGGTTGCCCCTGTGTCGATCAGGGATCGCACGTGGGAGGGGTTGGGGACCGGCAGACCATTCTTGACCAGCAGCTTCTTTCGCTGCGTACTGACTCCGATCAGCACATCGACAACCGCCCCGATGGGCGTAAGTCGTCCGGTCAGGTAGGGCATCGGAGGTTACGAGAAAAGTACCTTGGCTCCGCGCGGTCCGTGACCTCTTGTACTAAGAAGGGGTCGAGTCCGAACGTATCGTACCCGGCAGCAAGCGCCTCATCGAACGAAGCGTACAGACCGGCGATTCGGTCGGCCGTCACAAGTGCGAAGCGCCCCCGATTGGCCGGTTCGGCGAGTAGGGTGGGCAACGCCCGGCGAAAGGTGTCCCATTCGCGATCCAGGGTGGTGTCCATGTACTCATTCTCCGCCGATTTTGTGCCAAAATCTAGCGGTCTTGGCCCGCAGACGCATCCGGCCAATCGGCGAAATCTCGGCTTCCCCTTGAGAAAGTGCTACAGCTGACGGCAAGTTTTCCATGCGGATTGGAGG
>DASXAN010001450.1:0-2631 GCA_036406755.1 Gemmataceae bacterium | reverse complement strand
ATATGGTATCCCCGATCATCGCGGCCCGACCGGCCCAAGTCGTGCCGTCGAACCTCCGCCGGAATGCAGGACCGCCGACGATGAAACACGTCCTCGCGCTCACCCTCGTCTGCGCCGCTCTGGCCCCCGCCCGGGCCGCCGACCCGCCGCGGCCGAACCTCGTCTTCTTCCTCGCCGACGACCTCGGCCCCGGCGACGTCGGCTGCTACGGCGGGACGGTCGTTCCCACCCCCAACATCGACCGCCTCGCCGCCGACGGCACCCGGTTCACCCAGTTCTACGTCACCGCACCGATCTGTTCGCCGTCGCGGTGTGGCCTCATCACCGGCGACTTCCCGGCCCGGTGGCGGCTGACCAGCTACCTCCAGACCCGGGCCGGCAACGCCGGGTGTGAACAGGCCGACTTCCTCGACCCGAAGGCCCCCGTCCTGCCCCGCGCCCTGAAGGCGGCCGGGTACGCCACCGCCCACTTCGGCAAGTGGCACCTGGGCGGCGGGCGGGACGTCGTCAACCCGCCGAAGTTCGCCGCCTACGGGTATGACGAACACGCCGGCACCTGGGAGAGCCCGGAGCCGGACCCGGACATCACCGCGTCCAACTGGATCTGGTCGGACAAGGACAAGGTCAAGCGGTGGGAGCGGACGCGGTTCTTCGTGGACAAGACGCTCGACTTCCTCGCCCGGCGCAAGGGCCGGCCGTGCTTCGTCAACCTGTGGCCGGACGACCCGCACACGCCGTGGGTGCCGAACGCGGCGGCCGGCAAGGGTGCCAACACGCCGGCCAACCTACGCGGCGTGATGGCCGAGCTCGACCGCCAGGTCGGTCGCCTGATGGACGGGATCAAGGCCCTCGGCCTCGACCAGAACACGCTCGTCATCTTCGCCAGCGACAACGGACCGCTGCCCGGATTCCAGCACCAGCGGACCCGCGGCCTGCGCGGCAGCAAGCTGAGCCTGTACGAGGGCGGCATCCGGCTACCGTTCATCGCCCGCTGGCCGGGGCACGTCGCCGCCGGCAAGGTGGACGAGACGACCGTGCTGTCGGGCGCGGACGTGTTCCCGACGGTCTGCGCGCTGACGGGGGCGGCCCTGCCGGCGGGCGTCACCCTGGACGGCGAGGACCGGTCGGCCGCCCTGCTCGGCCGGCCGCTGCCGGGCCGGGCGAAGCCGCTGTTCTGGGAGTACGGCCGCAACGACAAGTTCTTCGCCTACCCGCCGGTCAAGGAGGACCGCTCCCCGAACGTGGCCGTCCGCGACGGCCACTGGAAGCTGCTCGTCAACGCCGACGGGACGGGCGCGGAGCTGTACGACCTGGCCGCCGACCCGAAGGAGACGAAGAACCGCGCCGCCGACAAACCGGAGGTGGCGGCCCGGCTGAAGGCGGCCGCCCTGGCGTGGCGGAAGTCGGTGCCGTGACGTGGGGCGGTCGCCGCCCGGCCCGGGTGACGGAAAAGCGAAAGTCCGCGACCACGTTCGCAGCAAGACCGACACTGCCATGAAGAACGATGTGCTGCTCAAGCTGCTGTGTCACAACGTGGCCGCCGTGCACTCCGCCTGAATCGAACTCGGGATCGACGGCACGTTCTGGCCGGAGAAGGAAACCACGTCTCGGGACGTTCTTCCGCTGGTCCGGCGCGGGTAAGATGCCGGCATGGGGGGACTGAAACCGACCCGCAGACTAGTCGCACTCGTCATCCTGTGCGGGCTGCTCGGCGGGTGGCTGGCCGGCAACAGCCTCACCTTCATCTCAGAATTCGATCGCGTCAAACACTACACATTCATCCCCTCTTGGCTCGAACTCGGCCCTTGCTGCTGCCCGCCAACCGGCGGAGTGATTGCGTTCTTCGCATTCTGGTGGATCGTGCGGCGACGCCAGCCGTAGCGTGCGACTGACGAGTTGGTCCGCCGGAATCATCCGGGCCTGTGGATCGCCGTTCGGGGTCGGTGCGGAGACAATGACGATCAGCTGCACGCATCTGGACCGGCACGGCCGCGGGGGCGGACCGACGACCGGTTCGACAAAGGGGGGTGGGAGATGTCCGCCGGACCGGCGAAGGCGGGTCCACGTCGCGACCCGCCGGATGAGTTCTTCATGGCCGCCGACGCCGCGCTGCTCGGCTCGGGCGGCCTCTACCGCGTCTACGCCCAACCGGACGCACTGGTCCTCCTGCGGGTCGGGACGTTCTTCGGCCCGCTCGGGGTGGAGGTCGGGCGGGAAGGCCCGCGTGGGCACTGGCTCGGGGCCGCGGCCGACGCGGCCAAGCCGGTCATCACCGGGGCCGTGGCGGTCGGGGCCGTCGTCCTGGTCATCCTGCTGCGGCTCATCATCCGCGGCCGCGAAACCGTAGTCGGGGCGATCGACTTCCTCCTGATCCTGGCCGTGTTCGGGCTGTACTTCGGCCTGGTCACGCTCTGGTTCGTCCGCGGGACGCTCAAGCGGGCCGCGGCACTGGACGCGATGAGTGTGGAGGAGCGACGGGCGGCCGGGCGCGACCGCCGCAACCGGGTGCTCACGGCCGACGACGTCGCCGCGGCTTCCATCGACAAGGCCGCCGGCGGGTGGGGGACCGACAAGGTCGTTCCCGCGAAGCTGACGCTCACCCTGCGACCGAAGGGCACGCTCAAGCTCCGC
>DASXAN010001449.1:0-3159 GCA_036406755.1 Gemmataceae bacterium | reverse complement strand
CCCCGCACGCTTATAGCTATCTCCGGTTCAGTTCTCCGCAACAGGCAGACGGCGATTCCGTCCGCCGGCAGACGGAGCTGCGGGACGCCTGGCTGAAGCGCAACGGGGCTGTGCTCGACACGTCGGTGACGCTCCGAGATGACGGCGTGTCGGCGTACACCGGCGGGCACCGCCAAAACCCGGACCGGCACGCCCTTGCCGCGTTCCTCGAGCTGGTCAAACGGGGCCGCATCCCCCGCGGGTCGTACCTGATCGTGGAGTCTCTGGACCGGCTCAGCCGCGAGCACGTCCAGGCCGCCTTGCGGCTGATTCTCGACCTAACGGCGGCCGGCGTGCGGATCGTGCAACTGCTGCCGGCGGAAACTGTGTTCGATGAGAAGTCGGACATGATGCCGCTGATGATGGCGATCATGGAACTGTCCCGCGGCAACAGCGAGAGCAAGATGAAGTCGGAGCGGGTTGGAGCGGCGTGGCGGCGGAAGAAGGCGTCCGCCGCCGTGGACAAGAAGCCCATCACCAAACGGGTGCCGGCGTGGCTGGCCGTCCGGGGCGGGCGGTTCGTCGTCCACGAGGCGAAGGCCGACGCCATCCGCATGATCTACCGGCTGGCGACCGAAGGGCATGGCATCGGGGCCATCACGACGCGGCTCAACTCCGAGGGGGTGCCGCCCATCGCCGACGCCGCCTACTGGGTGCGGTCCTACGTCGCCCGACTGTTGAACACGCGGCTGGTGCTCGGCGAGTACCAGCGGCACCTGCGGCCCGGCGGCAGGCCCACGCCTGACGGTCCGCCCATTTCCGGGTACTACCCGGCTGTGGTGACGGAGGACCAGTGGCACGCGGCGCAGGCGGCGGTGGCGGCCCGGCGGACCAAGGGCGGCCGGCCGGGTCGGGCCCGGGTGATCGGCATGTTCACCGGCCTGTTGTTCGACGCCCGCGACGGGAGCAAGGTGTGGGGCATCCACCGCGGCAAAGAGGGGACCCGCGTGAGGCTGGAGTCGTCGCATTCCGTCCTCGGCATCGGCAGCGCCCGACGGGCCACCTTCCCGGCCGACGTCTTCGAACAGGCGGTGTTGAGCGAACTACGTGAGGTCAGCCCACGGGACATCCTGCCGCCCGGCGACGCCGCCGCCGACCGGGTGCAGGTGCTGGTGGGCAAGCTGGCGGCCGTAGAGGCCCGCATCGAGAAGATCAAGGCCCAACTCCTCGACGTGGACGACGACGACGGGGCCGACGTCGGCCTGGACGTGCTCCGGGGGTTGGAGCGGAAGCGTGCAGCGGTCGCGGCGGATCTGGCCGAGGCCCGGCGGGACGTCGCGTCGCCGGCTGCCGCGGTGTGGGCGGAGTTCGGCAACCTCTGCGACGCGCTCCGGGCCGTCCCCGACCCGGCCGACGCCCGGGTGCGGCTGCGAGCGGCACTGCGGCGGGCGGTGGAGTCAATGCACTGCCTGTTCGTCGCTGTCGGTCAGGTGCGGCTGGCCGCGGTCCGGGTCCAGTTCCGCGACACGGACGCCCACCGCGACTACCTCATCAGCTGTGACACCGGCCACGGTCGGCGCTGGGACGTGCGGTCCTTCGCTGACGTCGTCAGGGGCGGGGACTTCGACCTCCGGAAGCGGAAGGACGCGGCCAAGCTGGCGAAGCTGCTGGAAACGACCGACCCGGCGGACCTGGAGCTGTAAGACGACCCGCGCCATCACCCCCGCGGCCATCGCACCCCATCTCTAGCCGGCATAGCCTGCACAACCGGCAAACTCGGCCGCACAATCATAACCGGTCACATCCGGGCGTGTCGCTTCGCGCGTTGGTTAGTGTTGCGTCGCGCTGGGGTTGTGCGTTAAAGGGGATGTTGTTAACGCGAACGACCACGGGGAAGCCTCGGCAAAGGTCCCGTGGTCGCCCGCTAGGTGCACGAGGCGGTTGTTCCCCGACCTCGGCGGTGCTGTTTCTACAGCACCGCCGTAGGTCGGTCAATGGCAGCCTCCGCGTGATTCTTCACCGACGAGGTGCCGTCATGGCCGACGCCGTCCTGTCCAATTCCACATCCCCCAGCGATCTGATCGACAAGCCGCAGATCGCCGCGCACGTCAACATCAGCGTCCGCACGTTGGAACGCTGGCTAAGGGCCGGCTGGCCGGGCTTCCCAAAACCGGTGACGCCATCTCGCCGCTTCGTGCGATTCTCGCGGGCGGCCGTCCTGGCGTTCCTCCGCGGCCAGGCCGGGGAGGGCCGCCATGACGGCTAACCCCGACCGCCGCGTGAAACGGGCCCCACTGGACCGGCTCCTCGCCAAAGCCATCAGCCGGGCCGACCCGCAGCTGGCGAAGTGGCTCACGAAGTTCACCAGCACCCTGAAGCCGGCCGCCCGCCGCCGGCCGGCTCCGACGACGGCCGCCAACACGTAACCGCGGTCGCTCACCCCGCGGACTGCGGAGACACTGCGCTCGCGGGCCGGCCGTGTAGCCGGGCATGTACGTATCTACGCCCGTGCGGCGGGGGAGGTGCAAGTGGTTGCTGCGACGGACTTGGCGGTGCCAACCGTGATCCTCGGCGAGCTGTCGGCGAAGTCGGGGGTTCGCCTCGGCACCGTCCGGAAATGGTTCGACCGGGGGCTACTTGGCGTGCGGACCTACCGCATCGGATTGTACAGGGCGATCGACCGGCCAGACCTGCCGGCGGCGCTCGAGCGGATCAGCGAACTGAAGCGGGAACGCTGTGTTCCCGCAGCGTGATGTTCGGACCCGCGAGACGCGAGACACCCCGCGGTAGGCGAAAAAAACCGCAGGATCTGCGGTCCTGCGGCGGCGGATACCAGGGCGGAAAGGACGCCCCTTCACCGTGGACAATTCTAACAAAGCGAAACAGCCGGGACAAGACAATTCGTCTGAGGACGTCACGGCCCTGGTGGTTGCGAAGTTGCGGGACCGCGGCTTCGCGGTGTGCAAACCCAATCAGCGGCAGAAGAAGCCGACGTACCGCAAGTGGGCGACGCGGTCGTTGGAGCCGATCGCCTTCAAGCCGGGCGACCAGCTCGGCATCATCGGCGGGCCCCTGTCGGACGGCAACCAACCGGGTCACGCTCTCGTCATCGTGGACCTGGACAGTGCTAACGCCGTGGCGAAGGCGGACGACTACCTGCCGGCGACCGGGATGGTCGAC
>DASXAN010001448.1:0-4130 GCA_036406755.1 Gemmataceae bacterium | reverse complement strand
GAGTCCTCTCCCCCTCTCCCCTTGTGGGAGAGGGGGCCGGGGGGTGAGGGGAACACGAGTCCCCCATGCGAAGACTTCTCACCCTTTTCACCGCCCTCGTGCTCGCCGCCGCCGCCCCGGCGGCCGGCGGCAAGCAACTGTCCATCCGCTGGCTCGGCCAGTCGTTCTTCCTGCTCACCACCAGCGCCGGCACCCGGATCGCCTTCGACCCGCACGCCATCGAGCAGTTCGGCCGGCCGACCGTCGAGGCCGACCTCGTCCTCATCTCCCACCCCCACCCCGACCATACCCGCATCGACTCCATCACCAACAAGGGCAAGTTCAAGGTGATCGAGGGCATCAAGGTGACGCCGCCGGCGGCCGAGGGCGGCCCCCCCCGTACCACCTGGAACCACGTCGAGGAGACGTTCAAGGACGTCAAGGTCCGCACCGTCCCGACCTACCACGACACCGTCCAGGGCATGTCCCGCGGCAAGAACACCGTGTTCGTGCTGGAGGCGGACGGGCTGCACATCGTCTTCCTCGGCGACCTGGGCCACGTGCTGACCGACGACCAAGTGCGGCAGATCGGGCCGGTGGACATCCTGTTCGTGCCGATCGGCGGGGTGTACACCCTCAACGGGTCGAAGGCGAAAGAGGTGGTGGCCCAGCTGAAGCCGACGCGGTACGTCATCCCGATGCACTACGGCGTGCGGGTGTTCGAGGACCTGCTGCCACCGGACGAGTTCTTGGACGGGCAGAAGAACGTGCAGCGGATGCTCAAGACGAATGAGCTGAAGGTGAGCACGGACGTGGTGCCGCCGGCCCCGGTGACGGTGCTGCTGGGGTGGGAGGCATCCAAGAAGTAACCATCCCCCAAAGCCCACCCGCGGCGGCGGGTGGGGTTCTTGATCCCACCCGCCGCCGCGGGTGGGCTTTCCCGTCGAATCCGCATAGAATGAGTGCGGATTTCCCGACTGTCGCCACGAGGGCTGTCCCGATGGGTGGTGTTAACCCGTACATCGCACCGGCCAAAGTGCAACGGCCGACCAGGAAATACAAGGTCACGTTCCTGCCGTTGAACGTCGTGGTCGAGGTGGACCCGGCCGTGGAGCGGATGGGCCACGACGGCCTGCCGCTGAGCATCCTCGACATCGCCGAGGGGGCCGGGGTGGACATCGACCATTCCTGCGGCGGCGTCTGTGCCTGCTCGACCTGCCACGTCTACGTCCGCCAGGGGCTGGAAAGCTGTAACGACGCCAGCGACGACGAGATGGACCAGCTCGACAACGCCCGAGGGGTGGAGCTGGAGTCGCGGCTGAGCTGCCAGTGCGTTCCGGACGGGTCGCGAGACGTGGTCGTGGAGATTCCCGCCTGGAACCGGAATCTGGTTCGGGAGTAGCCGGGGGTGCGGATTTTGCGGTAAAATCGTTTGACGGAATCGGCAGCGACGGGTAGCCTGAAGTGTGACGTTCTCATTCCGACGGCCGCGGAGCGAGCCGGTGTCTTCGGTCCCGTCCGGTCGGCCGGTACGCGGCAGTCGCCATAATCGCACCGCCGAGGCAAGAATCCACGCAAGGTTAAGAGGGGAGTCATCCATGAAGCGGCGTCGTCTGCTGCGGTCGGCGTTCACGCTGATCGAGTTGCTGGTCGTGATGGCCATCATCGCTACGCTCATCGGCCTGCTGCTGCCGGCGGTCCAGAAGGTCCGCGAGGCGGCCAACCGCACCGAGTGCAAGAACAACCTGCACCAGCTGGCCCTGGCGTGCCACAACCACGAGGCGACGTTCAAGTACATACCCGGCGGCGGCAGCTCGGCGGCGAACCCGTTGCCGACGAACACGAACAACCCCAGCTCCCGCTACTTCCCCTTCTCCAAGACGATTCCGGCTGTGGACAACACCTTCCCGACGGCCCTGACGCCGCAGACGAGCAGCAAGGAACAGCAGTGGAGTTGGGCTTACCAGATCCTGCCGGAACTCGAGTTGGATAACGTCTGGAAGAGCATGGGCAACGGCGGGAACACCGCGGCCGAGGACGCCTACATCCGGGGCGTGACGCTGAAGACGTTCACCTGCCCCAGCCGCCGCGCGCCGACCGTCACGAGCAGCGGCTTCTATGTCGGCGATTATGCCGGCAACGGCGGGTACTCGGACTGGTCGACCAGTCCGCCCACCACGCGGAACCAGAACGGGATGTTCCCTCAGGTCAACTCGACCAGCAGCTTTCAGCAGATCTCCGTCGGCCGGCTGAAGAACGGTTCGTCGAACACCATGTTGATCAGCGAGAAGTACGTGTCCGTTCCGGAGGTCGGGGGCGGGAAGAGCGGTGACTCCGTCGGCATGCTGTATGGTGGGTCCGCGTCGGAGACGGTCCGCTACACCGACCTACCGCCCATGCAGGACGGTCCGACGCTGATTGCGAACCTCACCATCGCGAACGGCCAACCGTTCGGCTCGTCCCACCCGGGCGGCCTGAACGTCGCGTTCGCCGACGGCTCGGTCCGCACGATCCTGTATAGCATCACCAGCGACACCAGCAAATGGTCGCCCGCCGGGGTGACCTACAAGAACGGGGGAGACCTCACCCCGCCAGGCATCTGGCAGATGATCTCCAACCGGAAGAACACGTACCCGGTGGACCTGTCAACCGCCGAATAGTGCCCGGTCGATGACGGACACGTGACCCGGGCGGTGCCGCGATCGACTCGTGGTGCCGCCCGTTTCCGTCCGGGCAGGTTTGACCGCCGGCCGGCAAGGGTTTACGATGAACAGCGCCCCGATCATTTCACGGGCGGCACCCCTCGGCACGCCCCTTCATTCGGAGGACGGGATCATGACACGTCGGCCCATCCGCCGCCGGGCGTTCACCCTGGTCGAGCTTCTGGTCGTGATGTCCATCATCGCCATCCTGATCGGCCTGCTCGTGCCGGCCGTCCAGAGGGTCCGCGAGTCCGCGTTCAAGGCGCAGTGCGCGAACAACCTGAAGCAGATCGGGGCGGCGGTCCACAATTATGTGACCGTACACAACGTCCTGCCCCCGGGCGGCCTGCCGAACGCGCAGAACCCGTTGGTCGGCGCGCCCGCCTCGCGGTTCCCGCCCCCGCCGAGTAACCCGCCGCCGGCGAACTGGAACCCGGCCCCGGCCAGCGACATGGCCCAGAATTGGGGATGGCTCTACAACATCCTGCCCCAGCTGGATCAGCAAAACCTGTGGGCCGTGCAATGGACGGCGACGAACGCCAACGAACCGGTCATCCTGGCGGCCCCGAATCCCGTGCTCGTCTGCCCGAGCCGCCGTGGGGCGACGGTGCTGAACGGCCAGTTCCTGACCGACTACGCCGGGAATGCCGGCCTGTATTCCACGTTCACGGCCCCGTACAACCCGACCGGTTCGCCGCCGTCGATTCCGGCGGCGACGGGGCTGATCGTGCCGCAGTTCATCCCGACCCAGAACGGTAATCTCGCCGTCGCGCCGGTCAAGCCGAGTACCGTTCAGCGCGGGTTGTCGAACACTCTGCTGGCCGGCGAAAAGTACGTTTGCACTGCCTTCCAGCCCAATGAGCCGAACGCTGACGGCGTGAGCGCATACTACTCCTTCGGCGTGGCCGGTCAGAACAGTAGCCAGATCGGCTATCACAACGTCCGCTTCGGCGACGGCGGGCCGTATCAGGACTCGGCCGGCCCGAGCAATTCGGCCGTCAACCTCAGCTTCCCGTTCGGCTCGCCCCACGGGCAGGTTATGAACGCGTTGTTCGGCGACGGTTCCGTGCGGACGATCTCGTACGGCAACCCGCTGATGCCGACCATCTCCAACCGCACCGACCCGAGGCCGGTCAACGGCGAGGATCTGTGACAGACTGATTCAAACGACAACGCCGCGGCCGGCGGGAGGTCCTTTTGCCGGCCGCGGCGTTTCGGCTGCGCGGTCACGCCGTCACCGGCTCGATCGTCACCGTCACGCCGCGGTGGGCGAACTGGTCGATGTACAGCTCGGCCCGTTCCTTGTGCGTCACCAGCAGCTGCGACTGGCCGCGGTGGTACGACTCCCACATCTTGTGCGTCGCCTCCTCCCGGCACAGCCGGGTCACGTCCATGACCGCCCGGACGACGCCCATCAGCTCCTGGCCGGCGTCGCGGATGAGGATCACC
>DASXAN010001447.1:0-1821 GCA_036406755.1 Gemmataceae bacterium | reverse complement strand
CCCGTGCGCCGCGGCTGCTTGGCGCGAGCTGTGCCAGGTCCTCGACGAGGAACTAGCCCGGCTGCCGGAGCGGCTGCGCGAGCCTTTGGTGATGTGCTACCTGGAGGGGCTGACCCGCGATGAGTCGGCCGCCCGCCTCGGCTGGCCGCTCGGCACGCTCAAACACCGGTTGGGGCGGGGCCGGGCGCTGCTCCGCGTCCGGCTCACGCGCCGCGGCGTGGGGCTGGCGGTCGCCGGCCTGCCGGCGGCGCTGGCCGCCGAGCCGGTGTCGGCGGCGACCGCGGCGGTCGTGGCGCGGGCAGTGGCTGGCGGGGCGGTGGCCCCGGCGGTCGCGGCACTTGCCCGCGGTGGGGTGGTGCTCGGCGGGCCGCGGGTCGCCGGGACACTCGGCGCGGTGCTGACGGTCGGCGGACTGTTACTCTGCGCCGGGGCACTGTCCCCGGCCGGCCGCACGGATGTGGCCGCCGCCCCGCCGCCGGCGGGCGTTCCGGGCCGTGCCGCCGACCCGCTCCCGGCAGGTGCGGTGGCCCGACTCGGTATACCGTCGTTCCGGAACGGCAACCAGCTGTCGTCGGTCGCCCTCAGCCCGGACGGCCGGTCGCTCGCCGTGATCTGGGTCGAGGACGTATCCGTCTGGCGGTTCCCGGAGGGTGGCCCGGTCGGCCGGCCGGTCACGCCTGACCCCCAGCCCCGGACGACCGCCTACTTCGCCGCGGCCTTCGTCACCAGCTCCGACCGGCAGCTGGTGACGGTCGAGGTCGGCAACCGGTGCGTCGTCCGCGTCACCGATCCCGCCACCGGACGAGAGCGGAGCCACTTTGACGTGGATGGGGTCAGCCGGGATGTCTTGTCCGCTATTCATCGGCGTGACGACGTTCTCCACTTCTCGCCGGACGGCTCGGCGCTGGCCGTGCTGGAGTCCGATGGCACCGTGGCCGTGTATGACGTGGCCGCCGGCAAGCGGGCCCACCGCTTCGCCTCGTCGTTCGGCTCGACCGCCCTGGCCTTCTCCGGCGATGGCCGCACGCTCGTCTCCGTGGCGCCGACATCGGCTTTTCAGGTGTGGGACCTGCCCGCGGGCACGGAGCGGCGTCGGTTCAAGGCCCCGGCCGAGGCGGTCGCCCGCATGGCCCTGTCGCCGGACGGCCGGACGGTCGCCACGGTCGGCCGCGTCGGCCACGGCGGCGACGAGGACCGCGTCCGCCTCTGGGACGTTGCGAAGGGTGGAGAACTCCGGTCGATCGCCGCCGCGTCGGACGGCGTCGCTGGCGTCGCCTGGGCACCGGACGGCCGGTCGTTCTTCACGGCCGCCCACGGCGCGAAGCAACCGATCCGGCAATGGGACCCGGCCACCGGCAAATTGGTCCGCGCGTTCGACCTCGGACTCGTCATGATGCGGGAGGTCCGGAGCCTGCTCGTGACGCCCGACGGCCGGACGCTCGTCGCAGCCTGCGAGCCCAACGAGGTACACCTGTGGGACGTGGCCACCGGCCGGCCACAACTCCCCGACGGGCCGTGGAGGATCAGCAGCCTAGCGTGGGGCCCGGATGATCATCTGATCGTCGGCGGGCACGACTACATCCCCAGCGGGGCGGCGGGGGTCGCCCGCCGGTGGGAAGTGTCGACCGGCCGCGAGGTGCGGCGGGCGGACATCCGCGGCCACGGCTTGGCCGTGTCGCCGGACGGTCGCCTGCTGGCCGGCGACGCCAGCGCCTTCCGCCCGGCGGCCGTCGGCCTGTGGGACGCACGGACGCTCCGGCCGCTCCGCCGGATCCTCGGGCTGAAGGAGATGACGTACTGCTGCGCCTTCTCCGTTGACGG
>DASXAN010001446.1:0-3635 GCA_036406755.1 Gemmataceae bacterium | reverse complement strand
AAAGAACTCGACTCGGTGATCCCGGACGCGGACAAGCTCGCGACCGACTTCCCAACCACGTCCTACTACTCGGAGGTGCTCGCCGACGCCCTCGTCCATCGGGCCGGGGCCACCGCCGGCACCGCCCCGGACCGGGCCGCGGCCGATTTCGAGCGGGTTCTGAAGCTGACGCGCCAGCTGGTCGACCGGTACGGCTCGCAGCCCGACCACATCGGCCTGCGGGGCTCGGCCTTTCTCGGTAAGGGCCGGCTGCTGGCGGCGACGGGCAAGTCGGCCGAGGCCGCGGCCGAGTTCGACAAGGCGGTCCGAACCTTCCAGGTCGCCGCCGACCTGGACCCCGACGACTTCGAGCACCGCCGGGGCCTCAAGGAGGCGACGGCCGCGGCCGCGGCGAGGCCGACCAAACCGTAACGGCCGACCCACTCAGGGAACCGTCGGCACGTTCCGGGTGACCACGGGGGCCGACGGGCCGTCCACGTTCGTCACGGTCACCGACACGTCTTCCGCGCCCCCGCCGCCGGCATCGTCCGTGTCATTGTGCTTGTGCTTGGGCTTTTGGGCCGCCTCCTCGTGATCGACAGTCAGGTTGGTGACATCGAAGCTGCCGTCGCCGTTGTCTGTCGCGATGCTACCGGTCCACGTGGTCGGTACGTGGCCGCGGGTCCCATTCACGGTCACGTCGTCCCCGACGGCGATGTGCGATCCGAAGATCGTGGCCGAGTCGGCGTGCCCTTCTCGCTTGTGAAGCTTGTGCGGGAATTCCGTCGGACTGTTCAACGCGGGCCTGGACATGGGCGTCTCCAAAGTGGGTGAAGGTCGAGGTCGAGTCCAGATACCGGTTAGCGTCCGGTGACGAACATCTTCCATAGCGGGTTACGCTGGAGGTTTTCTTCGCCCGAGGAGACCTTCGCATGGCCGGTCGCAAGTCGGATCCACAGGTCACGCAGCGTTGGCAGGAGTTGATCACCGCCCAAGCCCAGTCCCCGCTCGGGGTGCGCGAGTTTTGTGCGCAGCACGGACTCAAGCCGGCCACCTTCTATGTCTGGCGACGCCGGCTCAACCCGCCCGAGACGCCGGCGGCGACCTTCGTGCCGGTCCGCGTCGTGGCCGCCCCGGCCATCGAGATCGTCTTGCCGGCAGGACTCGTCGTTCGCCTGCCGAGTGGAACCGACCCGGTCAACCTGGCACGTCTGGTCGCCGAGTTGGGGGCCACGCCGTGCTGACGCTGGGACTGACCGGCCGCATCTGGTTGTGCGCCGACCCGGTCGACGGCCGCAAGAGTTTTGACGGCTTGGCCGGCGTCATCACATCCCACCTGAAGGCCGACCCACTGGGCGGTGACTTGTTCGTCTTTAAGAACCGCCGCGGGGACCGGTTGAAGATCCTGGCCTGGCAGGGGGACGGCTTCGCCCTGTACCTCAGGCGGCTGGAACGCGGGACCTTCCAGTTCCCCAAGGCGTCGGCCGTCGGCGTCGAGATCACGGCCACTGAGTTGGCGCTGATCCTCGGCGGCATCGACCTCGGGTCGGCCAAAAGGCGGCCGCGGTACACCCCGCCAAGTGCCTGAGCGATCATTTCAAGATATTTCCATATTTCATGGAATCGGTCGGCGGCCTTGCGCGTCTGCAAGGGTGTCATGACCCCCACCGACACGGATGCCGACCTGGTCAGTGCTCTCAGGGCGGAGAACGAACATCTCCGCCAGCAGGTCCAGCAACTCCTCGCCACCGTCACCGAGCTGCGCACGACCATCGACAAGCAGCAGGCGCACATCGACTATCTGGTGCGCATGACCTTCGGTCGAAAATCGGAGCGCGTCGAGGGACCCACGTTGTTCGACGGCTTGCCCGAGCCGGACCCGCCGCCCGCGGCCGCCGAGGAGCCCGCGGCGGATGAACCGGAGGTCACGGTCCAGGCACACACCCGTCGCGGTCACGGCCGAAGGCCCCTGGCCAAGGAGCTGCCGCGCGAATCGGTCCCGCTCGACCTGACGGCAGCCGAGAAGCTCTGTCCCTGCTGCGGCTTGCCCCGCCTGTGCGTCGGGACCCACACGTCCGAGCGGCTCGACTACCGGCCGGCGTCCCTGTTCGTTCGCGAGACGGTGCGGCCCAAGTACGCCTGCTCGAACTGTGAGAAGCGAGGCGACTCGCCGCAGTTCGTTCAGAAGCCCTTGCCGCCCGAGCCGATCCCACGCGGCGTGGCGGCCCCCGGACTCTTGAGTCACGTCCTCGTCTCGAAGTACATCGATCATTTGCCGCTCTATCGCCTCGAAGGCATCCTCGGGCGGCTCGGCTGGGACGTGGCCCGCTCGACGTTGTGCGAAATGGCCATGCGGTGTGGGCACGTCCTGACGCCGCTGTATCGACTGATGTGCCGGCGCGTCTTGCTGGGGCACTCGTTGCACACCGACGACACAGCGATCGTGCTGTTGGACCCGCGGCGGACGGCCCACGCCTGGGTCTATGTCGGCGATGCGGCCAACCCGTTCACCGTGTTCGATCTGTCGGTCGGCCACACCCAGGAGTCGCCGCAAGCGTTCCTGAACGGTTTCACCGGCTTCATGCACGCCGACGGCTACAGCGGCTACGAGGCGATCTACCGGGCCGGCGCGACCCACGTCGGTTGCTGGGCTCATTGCCGGAGGTATTTTTTCGAGGCCCGGCTGTCGAGCCCGGAGTTGGCCCACGAGGCTTTGGCCCGCGTCCGCACCCTCTACGCCGTCGAAAGCGACGCCAAGGCGCTGAAGCTGGGCGGGACCGACCTGGCCGCCTACCGCCAGGAGCATGCCGGCCCGGTGCTCGACGCCTTCGGAATGTGGCTGGCCGAGCAGTCACCGCGGGCGTTGCCCAAGTCGAAAATCGGCGAGGCGTTCACCTACGCGTTGAATCAGTGGACTTCGTTGCGCGTGTACTTGGCCGATGGCCGGCTGACGATCGACAACCACCCGGCCGAGCAGGCGATCCGGCCGCTGGCTGTCGGCCGCCGCAACTGGCTGCACATTGGCGGCGACGGCGGTCTGAAGCCGACGGCCGTGTTGTTGAGCCTGGCGGCGTCGACCAAGCGGGCCGGGTTGAATCCGTGGGAGTACTTCCGGCACATCTTGAGTGAGCTGCCGGCGCGACCGCCGGATGCCGATCTCACCGATCTGTTGCCCGACGTCTGGGGCCGGACCCACGCCGGGCCGGCCACCCCGCCCGCGTGACGGGACGTCGTCACATTCAACCCGAACATCTCGACCGAACTTCCTTGCCGATCGCGCGATCACACCGCGACGAGCCGGTCCGCGCTCCCCAACCGCACCTGTCCGCCACCGGACGCTTACGATTATTGAGCGGGGGACGCACGACGAGCTGATGGCCGCCCACGGGGCGTACTACGGCATGGTGCAGCGGCAGATGGAGACGGAGGGGCGGGAGGAGGGAGGGTTGCGGGAGGAGTGAAGGGGTGACATCGAGCGGCACCCTGGGGTGCGCGTCGCGACTACACGCTGATGTGTTCGCGTGGAAGCGCTACCCGTCCTATGAAGTAGGCAAATCGGCTGCTGAAATGCTCCAGATACGGCGTCGTTAATACTGACCTTCTCCGGAGCTGGCCTGACTTGATCTGGTGATAAACTTCCACGGTTGGCATTGTAA
>DASXAN010001445.1:0-5619 GCA_036406755.1 Gemmataceae bacterium | reverse complement strand
GTCCCCGCCGTCTTCAAGCCCGGCGGGGACAAGCCCCGCCGCTCGCCCCGATGACTGCTCACTCCTCCTGCGGCACGTGCCGGTCCCGCCACGTCTTCATCAGCTCCCGCACGTCCTCGACGTGCTCCGCCAACGGCTTCCGGTCCCACGGCGTGAACGCACTGAACGTGTCCCCCAGCGCCTGCACCGTCGGCTGGTCCTTTCGCAAAAACGGCCCCGACACGCCCACCAGCCACCCGTACCGGGCCGCCCAGTGCGGCGGCTCCGTCCGGTACCGGAACAAATAATAGTCCGCCCAGCCGGCGTCGGTGCCGGTGTCGAACGGCACCGCCTGCGCCAGCTCGACCTCGTCCGGTGCCCGGCCCAGCTCCGTCGGGTGGATCAGCCAGTTCACCAGGTCCGACTCGGCCAGGGCCGGCTGATTCCGGTACGCCGCCGGGTACAGGTGCGTCCGCTCCAACTTCTGCAGGCCGTCGAAGAGCCACTTCCGCGATTCCGGGTCGGCCGCGATCTCGGCCGCCGCCGCCGGGTCTACGTCCCGGTCGTGCCGCAACAGCGACAGCAGCGCGTACAGCCGCAGTCGCGGGTCGGTGTATTCCGCCACGGCCCGCCGCAGCTGCGCCTCGACCGGCGGCGTCGGCGTGTGGCCGAGCAGGTCCAGCAGCACCCCGGCCTGCCACCGCCGCCGGTGGTACGCCGGCTCCCACCGCCACGCCACGCCGTCCAGCCGCTGCTCCGGCAACAGCTTGTCCCGCCGCTTCGCGTACAGGGCCAGGATGGCGTCCGCGGCCGGGACGAGCAGGCCCGGCTCCAGCTGGTGCGCCCCGGCGAACGACAGGGCCAGGGCGCAAATCGAGAACGCCAGCTTCGGCACGTCCAGGTAGTCGAGTAGCTCGGGGAAGAAGACGTCGGCGTGCTGCGGGGCGTGGGCGTACAGCCCGGCCGGCAGCCTCGGCACCAGGCCGGCCCGGGCGTGCCGGCGGACGATCCGCATGACCGCCTCGGCCGCCCGCCGGTCCTCGATCCGCATCAGCAGGCGGAGGGCCTCGGCCCGGGCCCGGCGGCCCCAGTGCGGGTAGCGGGCGACGACGTGCGGCAGGTATTCGGGGAACGGCACCTGGAGGGCGGCGCGGAGGAGGTCCACGGCCGTGTCGTCGGCCGGGTCGCGGCGGGGCGGGTACGGCAGCGACGACGCCTTCAGGACGAGGATGCCCTGGTCCGGGGTGAACCCGACCCGGCCGCGGCGGACGAGGCGGCGGACGGCCCGCTCGCGGGTCCGCTCGTCGGGGCTGTGCAGCTGGTCGAGCAACTCCTCCAAGGGCACGGTCGTCGGCACAGGGCACTCCTTGGACGGGCTTCCAGCGCCAGCCAGTGTACCACGCCGGCGGGGGGTGCCGCCAGCGCGGAAGGCCGGGTGGTTGGTCCGCCGCCGCCGACCCGGTAAGATTCTCGCTGACGTTGACGTTTCGCGCTCGGAATCGTCCGGGAATCAGACATGCCCCAACCCTGGTACCACGACGGGTTGCGGTTCGAGTGTACGCGGTGCGGCCACTGCTGCACCGGCGCCCCCGGCTACGTCTGGGTGACGCCGGCGGAGCTGCAAGCCATCGCTGATTTTCTCGGCCGGCCGGCCGCCGAGGTGCGGGCGGAGTACGCGCGGAAGGCCCTCGGCCGGGTGTCGCTGCGGGAGCGGGCCAACGGCGACTGCGTGTTCTGGGACCGGCAGGCCGGGTGCACGGTCTACCCGGCCCGGCCGGCGCAGTGCCGGACGTGGCCGTTCTGGGAGAGCAACACCGAGTCGCGGACGGCGTGGGACCGGGCGGCGGCCGGCTGCCCGGGGATGAACCACGGCGAGCTGATTTCGGTCGAGGAGATCACCCGCCGGGTGCGGGTGGTGAAGGTGTGACGGAGGCGGACCGTGGCTCGGATGTGGAAAGAGCGGTTCGACCCGGCCGATTACCTGCACGCCACCGACGGCAGGGGCAGGCCGCTGGAGGAGTATTTCGACCCGCGTATCCGCGGCTTCGAGAATGCTCCGTACCGAATCCCCCCGAACACGGAATGGGTCTACTACGTTCAGGTCTGCGGCTTCACCTTCATCTTCTACTCGCTGGCTATGATCCGGGAGTATTTGGATTACTACGAGAGGAAGAATCTGCCGGCCCGGCGTGAAAAAATCATGTGGGCGCACCACGACTACGAGCAGAACCCATTCACCCGCCTTCCCCTCTATCTCCGCGAGGAGCCGAAGCGGCTCAAAGTGGTTGAGGCCCTGAAACGGGCATTGGATGCCTTCGGGTCCGGGGACCGGAGGGTGAGAACCTATGACCGACGACGGCATTGACGATGGCGGTTGTGACCGCAAACGGGAGATCGACGCGGTCGATCTCGGCGGCAAGCGGGAAGTTTCGGAGCACGTTCGCCTCGGGGCACCGGACGATCACTGGCATTTGCACGCTGTGTGCATCCGCCTGCCGACCGACTACGAGCCATACGGGTATCGAGTGCGGACCGGGCCCGATTGCTCGTGTGGCTGCAAATGGTATCTCAAGCTGGAGGCGCGGCCCTACGACTGGGGCGTGTGTAGTAACCCGCAATCGCCCCGGTGCGGGTTGCTGACGTTCGAGCATCAAGGCTGTGCGTTCTTCGAGGCGGCTCCAAGAACCGATGGCGACCCCACCGAATCCAAGTGACGTGCGGCAGCGGGTGCGGGCGATCTACGCCGCGGCGGACGCGGCCGTGGTCGCCGCCGGCCCGCGGTGCGACGCCTCCGGCCGCTGCTGCCGGTTCGCCGAGTACGGCCACACGCTGTTCATCAGCCAGCTCGAAGCCGACGTGCTGCTCGCCGACGCCCCGCCCTATGACGGGCCGGTGACGCCGGACGCCTGCCCGTTCCAGGTCGGCCACCTGTGCACGGCCCGGGAGCCGCGGCCGCTCGGCTGCCGCGTCTACTTCTGCGACCCGGCGTATCAGGAGACCGGCCAGCGGATCAGCGAGACGTACCTGCGGCAACTGAAGGACCTGGCGGACGAGCTGGGCGTCGGCTGGCGGTACGCGCCGCTGCACACGTTTTTGGCGAGCCGGGAGCGTGAGCGACCGGTGGATTGGAAATCAAAGACTTCAAAGCCACCGGTCGCTCACGCTCCCGGCTCGCCCGATCGCGTCGCCCTGCCCCTGGTGGAGTGACCCCGATGCGTGCCCTGACCTGCCTCACGCTCGCGCTGCTGGCCGCCGCCACCGCCCCGGCCGGCGACTGGCCGCAGTGGCTCGGCCCGAACCGCGACGGCGCCTCGGCCGAGGTCGTCAAGCCGTGGACCGACGCGCCGAAAATCCTCTGGCGGACGGCCGTCGGCAGCGGGCACAGCTCGCCGATCGTGGCCGGCGGCCGGGTCTACCTCCACTCCAAGGCGGCGGGTAAGGACGCGGAGCGGCTCGTCGCCTACGACGTGGCCGACGGCAAGGAGGTCGCCGCCGCGGACATGGCCCGCGACCCGTTCGCCAGCCCGTTCGGGGCCGGGCCGCGGGCCACGCCGGTCGGACTGCCCGGGGGCGGGGTCGTCGGGTACGGCGTCACCGGCCAGATGATCGGGCTCGCCGCGGCCGACAAGCCGCTGCCGTTCGACGGCGGTTGGCCGAACCCGGTGAAGCAGTTCCACGCCCCGATCCCCAAGTTCGGCGTCTCGTCGTCACCGCTGGCGGACGGCGACCGGGTCATCGTCATGGTCGGCGGCAAGGGGGCGTCGCTGGTGGCGTACAAGTCCGGGCAAATCGCCTGGAAGGCACTCGACGACCCGGCCAGCTACGCCTCGCCGATCGTCACCGAGCACGCCGGCAAGCGGCAGCTCGTCGCCCTGACGGCCGAGGGCGTCGTGTCGCTGGACCCGGCCAGCGGCGAGTTGTTCTGGCGGTACCCGTTCAAGGACCTGATCGCCGAAAGCTCCACCACCCCGCTCCGCGTCGGCGACCTCATCATCGCCAGCTCCGTCACGCTCGGCAGCGTCGGGCTGAAGCTCGGCACGAAAGACGGCAAGCCGGCCGTGACGGAGGCGTGGAAGAACCCGGCCCTGTCGTGCTACTTCTCGACGCCAGTTACGGTCGGCGACAAGTACCTGTACATGGTGACCGGCTCGATCGTCGCGGCCATGCGCCGCCAGCCGCAGGCGGACCTGAATTGCGTCGAGGCGGCGACCGGCAAGGTGCTGTGGAAGCGGGAGAAGGTCGGCAAGTACCACGCCGCCCTGATCCGCACCGGCGACGGCAAGCTGCTGCTACACTCCGACACCGGCGAGCTGATGCTGCTCGACCCGGACCCGAAGGAGTATCGCGAGCTGGCCCGGGCGAAGGTGTGCGGCCCGACGTGGGCGCACCCGGCGTTGGCGAACGGCCGGCTGTACGTGCGGGACGACAAGGAGCTGGTCTGCGTGCGGCTGGGGGAGTGATGGGTGGTCTCCCCTCACCCCCCGGCCCCCTCTCCCACAAGGGGAGAGGGGGAGCAAGAACTTGAAATCTCTCCCCCTCTCCCCTTGTGGGAGAGGGGGCTGGGGGGTGAGGGAAATTCCATGCCCCGCGTCGTGATGATGGGCACCGGCACGTTCGCCCGGCCGACGTTCGAGGCCCTGCTCGCCGAGCCGGGCGTGGAAGTCGTCGGCCTGGTGACGCAGCCGGACCACCACGTCGGCCACGTCCGCGGCTCGACCCGTCAGACCGGGCCGAGCCTGAAGGACATTGCCGTCGAGCGCGGCGTCCCGGTCTATCAGCCGGACAGCGTCAACACGCCGGAGGGCGTCGAACAACTCAAGGCGTGGCGGCCGGACCTGCTCGTGGTCGCGGCCTACGGACAGATCTTGAAGAAGGACGTACTCGAAGCGGCGGCGTGGGGTGGGATCAACGTCCACGGGTCGCTGCTGCCGAAGTACCGCGGGGCGGCCCCGGTGGCGTGGGCCATCTACCACGGCGAGACCCGCACCGGCGTGACCATCATCCGCATGACCACTGGCCTGGACGCCGGCGACATGCTCGCCCAGGAGGCGCTCGACATCCTGCCGGACGAGACGGCCGGCGAGCTGGAGGCCCGGCTGGCCCCGGTCGGGGCCCGGCTGGCGGTGGACATCGTCCGCCGGCTGGCGGCCGGCCCGGTGGCGGGCACCAAGCAGGACCAAGCGCAGGTGACGAAGGCGCCGAAGCTCAAGAAGGAGAACGGCCTGATCGACTGGTCGCAGCCGGCGGAACAGGTGGTGCGGCAGGTGCGGGCGATGCAGCCGTGGCCGACGGCGTACACGTGGCTGCACCACGGGGGCAAGCCGCCGATGCGGGTGATCGTGACGCGCACCGGTAATTGCGCCTGGAGCCCGTCCGGCCCGGGTCACCCAGCCCCAGGGTCAATCAGTGTTGACAGCCGTTTGACGGACGAGGGCAGCAGCCAAGGTACTTTCTTGATGGTCGCCACCAGCCAGAACACTTATGTGGAAATCCGCGAACTGCAACCGGCCGGCAAGCGGCGGATGGCGGCGGCGGAGTTCCTGCGAGGGCACCCGTTGCACGTGGGCGACCGGTTCGGGCCGGAGGCGTTGCCTTAGCCCCGGAGGGGCGGCACAGCGTTAGCCCAGGGCGCGAGCCCTG
>DASXAN010001444.1:0-3898 GCA_036406755.1 Gemmataceae bacterium | reverse complement strand
GCCCCGCCGCTCGCCGGGATGCATGTGGCGTGCCACTAAACGCCAAGGACGGCCGCCGCCCGCTTCGTCACCTCGTCCGGCAGCGGCATCTGGCGGAACCGCACCACCTCCGCCGGCAGCCCCGCCAGGTCGGCGTCGTCGATCCGCAATTGGTCGGACACCGCCAGCAGGAACGGCTCGGCCGCAAACTCCCGCAGCCGCTTCAGGTGCGCCTCGGCGCTCGACTTCCGCCAGAACCCGAGCACCTCCAGGTACAGCGACCGCCCGGTGGCGACGTGCTCCAACCGGAAGTCGGGCACCCAGAACACCGGCCCGAGCGGCAGCACGGCCGACTCGTCGTGCAGCCGCCAGCCGGCCGCCTTCTTGCGAAACTGCTCGGCGAACATGGCCAGCTCCGGCGGGACGTAGGTGCCGTGCTCCGGCAGGTGCGACACCAGCCCGTCGGCCGGTGACAGTGTGAACACCTTCGGCTTTCGCTCCGCCCCCCACCGCACGTCGGCCCGCAGCTCCCAGTCGCGGCAGGACAGCACCGCCGGCAGGAAGAGCGCCAGTTGCAGCCCGTACTTCTGCGTGGCCGTGAACAGGCTCAGCGGGCCGTCGAGCCGGAGCCGGTACGAGTCCGGGCCGCTGGGCTCGACCTCGCAGACCAAGCGGTGGAACTTGATGAGGCGGAAGAGCCGCCGCAGCTTCGCCGGCGGCTCGCCGCGGACATCCACGACGACGCCGACGGCCCGCAGCAGGATCGCCTGGGCCAGCGCGACGTTGTACCGCTGCAACAGCCGCTCCGGCGTGATGTCCTGAAACTTGCACAGCCGCTGCTCGCTCTTCAGGTCGGCGAACAGCCCGCCCTCGACCTCCTCCGGCGACAGGTTCAGCTCGGCGGCGACGGCGGCGAGGACGGCGGCCCGGTCGAACGGCCCGGCGGCGCGGGCGGCCGCTGATGCGCGAAAAGCGGCTTCCCTCAACTTGTCCGGCGCGTGCTCGGCGACAACCTCGAACTCGCAGCGGTCTTCGAGCAGCTTCGCCAGCCCTTGCTGAAGGAACGACAGCGGGGCGTCGCCGAAGGCGGCGGCGAGGTCTTCCTGGATTTCGCCGCGGGTCCGCCACTCCTGGCCGCGAAAGTTGTCGATGAGCCGTTCGGCCAGGGCGAGGTTGGCCGGGTCGTCCACCTTGGCGTAGACGGGGACGATCCGGTTGCGGGCGTGGCGGACGCGGACGAGGGAGCCGGTGAGCATCACGACCTCGGGTCCGATTTCGGAGCGGGTGGCCGCTCGGCGGTCGGGCCGCCGACATCCTTGCGGTCGGTTTCGGCGGCCTTCGGCTTCGGCGGCCGCCGGGCGATCTTCGGCGCCGGCCGGTCGTGCTCGTCCTCGATGTCGCCGACGATCTCCTCGACCACGTCCTCCAGCGTGATCAGGCCGTGGACCTTGCCGGCGTCGTCCCGGACGATCGCCATCGGCCGGCGGGCCTTGCGGAATAGTTGCAGCGCCGTGGCCACGTCCTCCTCCGGCTTCAGGAACAGCGGCCGGTATACGCAGTCGTCCAGCACGACGACGCCGGCCAGCGTGAACAGGTAGAGCAGGTCCTTCGTGTTGACGATCCCCACAATGTTGTCCACCTCGCCGTCATAGACCGGCAGCCGCGTGTGCCCAGTGCGGCGGACCAGTTCGAGCGCCTCCTCCGACGGGGCGTTCAGCGCCAGGGCGGCCATCCGGTCCCGCGGCACCATGCAATCCCGCACCGTCTTGCCCGACAGACGGAACACCTTCTGCACCACGTCCGCCCGGACCGCATCGAGCAAGCCGGCCTCCTCCGTGTCCTCGACGATCATCGACAATTCCGCGACCGAGTGGACCATCTGCTCCCCGTGGGCCGGGTGGAACCCGAACCGGCGGAGGATCAGCATGCCGGTCCCGTTCATGAGAACGACGAGCGGACGGGTCAGCTTGGCGAACACGACCAGCGGCTGGGCGACCCACAAGGCGGTGTCGTCCGGTTGCTGGAGGGCCATCGTCTTCGGGATCAACTCGCCGAAAACGACGTGCAAGAAGGTGATGAATAGGAAGGCGACGGCGGTCGCGACTGAATGCGTGGCCCAGGTCGCCAGCGGCTCAGGGAGGAAATCAAACAACGGGTCAAGGATGCGGGCCATGGCCGGCTCGCCCATCCAGCCGAGGGCGATGCTGGCCAGGGTGATGCCGAGCTGCGTGGCGGCGATCGTCCGGTCGAGGTGCTCGACGGCCGCGGCGACGGTCTTCGCCCCGCGGCGGCCTTGGCGGACCATCTCCTCGACGCGGGTCTTGCGGACGGCGACCAGGGCGAACTCGGCGGCGACGAACAGGCCGTTGAGCGCGACGAGCAGCGGGACGGTGAGCAGCCCGAGGGCGCTCCAGAGCCAGTGGACGTCGGGTTCGGGCGTCGCGGTCATGGTTGCGTCCGGTCCACGCGCCGTTTAGCCGCGAGGCTCCGCCGAGCGCGCCTACCGCGCTCGGCGGAGCCTCGCGGCTAAACCGGGGTCACTTATACGCATGGTGCTGCCGCCGACGGTCGCTGGTGAACTCCTCCGCCGTGCCGCGGGCCACCACCTCGTACAGCACCGCCTGCTTGTCCTCGTACTTCCGCAGCAGCCGTCCCAACCGCTGGACGTGCTCCCGCACGCTGCCCGTCCCCGACAGTACCACCCCGACGCCGGCCGCCGGCACGTCCACCCCCTCGTTGAGCACCTGGCTCGTCACCAGCACCGTGTACTCGCCAGAATGGAACTTCTGGAGGATCGCCCGCCGCTCCTTCGTCTTGGTCTGGTGCGTGATCGCCGGCACCAGGAACTGGCGGCCGATCCGGTACACCGTGGCGTTGTCGGCCGTGAAGATCAGCGTCCGCTCGCCGCGGTGCTTGGTCAGGAGCTGCGCCAGCAGGTCGAGCTTGGCGGGGGCCGCCTGGGCCAGCCGCCGCTGCTCGCGGAACGCCAGGAACGCCTGCCGGCCCTCCGTCGAGCGGCACGACTCCTGGATGAACCGCTGCAACCCACTCGGCCCGGCGAGGCTGATGCCGCGCTCGAACAGGAACCGGCGGTACGTCTCCCGGCACTGCTGGTACCGCTCCAACTCCTCCGGCGCCAGATCGACGTAGAGCCGTTGCGTGACGTACTCGGCCAGGAAGTCGCCGGCGAGTTGCTTGATCTCCCGGCGGTAGACGACCGGGCCGATCAGGTCCGGGTAGCGGCACTCCAGCCCGTCGGCCCGTTCCGGGGTGGCCGTCAGACCCAGGCGGAACGGGGCGATGCTCGCCAGCGCGGACACCTGCGTCGTCGGCCCCGGCAGGTGGTGGCACTCGTCGAAGACGAGCAGGCCGAACCGGTTGCCCCACTTCTCGACGTAGATGTACGCCGAGTCGTAGGTCGTGACGGTGATCGGTTGCAGGTCGTGGTGGCCGCCGCCCATCAGCCCGACCGGCGCGCCGAACGCCAGCGACAACTCGCCGTACCACTGGTTGAGCAGATCGATCGTCGGCGTGACAACGAGGGCCGGGCGGGCCGCCTTGGCGATGGCGAGGACGGCGACGAACGTCTTGCCGGTGCCGGTCGGCAGCACGACGACGCCCCGGCCGCGTTCCTTCCACCACGTCTCGACCGCCTCCGTCTGGTGCGGGAACGGCTCCCGCTCCAGCCGCAGCGGCCATGGCGTCTGCCCGTAGCTGCGGGCGTCGTCGGCGTAGGGGATGCTGTTGGCCCGGAGGTGTTCGACGATGGCGCGGTAGTGCCGGCCCTCGGCGCGGTGGGCGTTGGTCCGCGGGTCGAACCGCACGCCGGGCAGCTCCAGCAGGCGGTCCGGGGCCGCGCCTGCGACGACGAGGGTGCCGGCGTCGAAGGCGAGGCGGATGGCGGGGGCGTCCATACCGG
>DASXAN010001443.1:0-4060 GCA_036406755.1 Gemmataceae bacterium | reverse complement strand
CGGCCGGGCGGCGCTTCCGCCGGGCGACGTTCTGCCGCAGTTCCTCCAGCTCGGTCCCGGACAGGCGGCGGGCCTTGCCCCGCGGCAGCCGGTCGAGCCGGACCGGCCCGATCGCCTCCCGCTTCAGCGTCAGCACCTTGTGGCCGAGCCGGGCCAGCATCCGCCGAATCTCGCGGTTCTTGCCCTCGGCCAGCACGACCCGCAGCCACGTGCTCTCGCCCTGCCGCTTCACTCGGCGGACGTGACGGGCGCGGACCTTGCCCTCGGCCAGCCACACGCCCTCCAGCAGGCGGTCGAGGTCGCCTTTGGACGGCTGGCCCTGCACCTGCACGAGATAGGTCTTCTCCACGCCGAAGCGGGGGTGCATGAGTTGGAATGCGAGGTCGCCGTCGTTGGTGAGCAGAAGCAGGCCTTCGCTCATCTCGTCCAGGCGGCCGACGGTATAGACCCGCTGCTCGACGTGCGGCACCAGGTCGATGGCCCGGGTGCGGCCGGCCGGGTCGAAGTTGGTGCAGACGACGCCCCGCGGCTTGTTCACCAGCCAGTAGACGAGCCGCTCGACCTTGATCGGGTGACCGTCCACGGCGACCTGCTGCGCGTCGGCGTCCACCTTGGTGCCGAGGTCACGGACCGGGCGGCCGTCTACTACGACGCGGCCGGCCCGGATCAGGTCGTCGCACTGCCGCCGGGAGCCGACGCCGGCGTGGGCCAGGAGTTTATTCAGCCGCTCCATGCGGGCATTGTATGGCGAGCGGGGTCGCGTGAGCGCCCCGAACATTCCTCGTTCCCAAACTCCGTTTGGGAACGTAGGTCTTGCGAAACTCCGTTTCGCGACTGTCCCAAGGACGAAACGGAGTTTCCAAGACAGCCCGTTCCCAAACGGAGTTTGGGAACGAGGAGATGTTACTTGTCGCCGTCGATCTTGTTGATCTGGTCGGCCGGCGGCCCGCTCGCCCCTGCCGGCTTCGCCTCCCGCTGGCCCTCCAGTTTCGCCAGCCGCTCCCGCAGTTGCAGCAGTTCCCGCTGCACCTCCCGCCGCTCCGCCTCCGCGTCCTTGACCTGCTTCTCCAGGGCCGCGTCCTTCTCCTTCAGCGCCGCCAGAGTGGCGGCGGCGGCTTGTAGCTCGCGGTGGTCGTGCTCGGTCAACTTCCGAGCGTCGTCGGCGGCCGCCAGCCGGTCCTTCAGGGCCGTCAGCTGGAGGATGGCGGTCTGCATCTCCTTCCGCTCGCGGTCGGCGGCGGTGAGTTGGGTTTCCTGCGCGGTCAGCCGGTTGGTCAGCACCGTCACCTTCGGGTCGATGGCCTGCACCTCTCGGATGCCGTCCCAGAGTTTGGTCGTGCGAGAGTTGAACTCGTCTTTCTTGATGAAGTCGGCCGTCGCCTCCCGCAGCCGGCCGAGGTCGGTACGGACCTCGTGGATGCCGTTGGCCAGCGTCTGGTAGGCGCTGATGACCATCAAGGCGGTGATGCTCAGGATCGTGCCGCCGAACACCCGCCAGAAGACGGAGATCCTCTCCTCCGTCTTCTCGCCGTCCTTGGGCCGCTTGTCGGCCGTGTCGCCGGCCCGCAGGGTTTCGGCGGCCAGGATCAGGTGCCGCTCGCTGTCGGTGAAGGCGGAATGGCCGTCGGTGCGGGTGTATCGGCGGGGCAACACGGCATCCTCCTTAAGTCGCTCGGGCAAAACCGGCGGCCGAACCGGCCGCCGCCGGGCGGGGAGAATAGCGACCCGCGGCGACCGACGCAAGGGGGAGTGGGCGCGATCACGCGGGCGGGGACGGGGGGCCGAGGGCGGCTTTCAGTTCCTGGAGCCGAGCCCGCGTCTCGGCCAGCTCTTGTTGCAGGTCGGCGATGAACTTGCGGAGTTCGGCCGTCTCGGCCTGGAGGTGGTCGATGCGGGCGGCCAGCGGCGACGCCGCGTCCGGCAGCGTAGCCGTCGGCGGAGACGGGCGCGGGACATCGACGATTGCTTCCGCGGCACCGGCACGGGACTTGAGCCGCTCCAGTTCGTGCGGGTCGTGGAAGCCGTGCGTCAGCACCGTGCCGCGGCGGCCCTCCGGCGTCAGGTAGACGACCAGCCCTCGCTGGGCCAGCGGCCGGCACACAGCCCGGAGCGCGTCCAGGTCGTCCACCGGCTCCATTCGGCTGACCCGGCCCCGCAGGTCGCCCTCCGTCTGCGGGCCGCGGAGCAGCAGCTCGGCCAGCACGGCGATCTCGGCCTTGCCGACGTGCCACTGCTCGTAGAGCAGGTGTCGCCACTTGTCCACCCGCCCGCTCTCGACCCGCGTCACCAGGGCCTGCCGCTGGAGGTTCTCCAGCGTCTCCTCGACCTCGTGGTCGGCGACGGCCATGACCGGGTCGCGGTTGGACTTCTGGTTGCACCCGGTGACCAGGGCGTTGAGCGACATCGGGTAGACGTCCGGCGTGGTCTTCTGCTTCTCGACCAGCACGCCGAGCGCCCGCCGCTCGGCGGCGGAGAGGACGGGCCAGGATTGTGGCGTCGCGGCATCGGACATGAGCGGCGGCCCCCCTGTGTTCATGACACGGTGACAAGGTGACAGGGTGACACGGTGACTAGCTAGCTCAGGTCACCGTGTCACCCTGTCACCTTGTCACCGTGTCAGCCCGCTACAGCTGCCGCAGGAAGGCCACCAGCGCCTTCTTCTCGTCGGGCGTCAGCTTCACCTCCAGGACGAGGTTGAAGAACTCGACCGTGTCCTCCAGGGTGGGCAGCCGGCCGTCGTGCAGGTACGGCGGCGACTCCTTGATGCCCCGCAGCGGGAACGTCTTGATCGGCCCCTGCTTGGTCGCCACCAGCCCGTTGTACGACTGCGTCTCGTAGAACCGCTCCACCTGCAAGTCGTGCATCAGGTTGTCCGTGTACAGCGGGGCCGGGTGACACTCCGCGCACCGGGCCTTGCCGAAGAACAGCTTCTGGCCCCGCATCTCCGGCGAGTCCTGGGAGAACTTCCGCGGGTCGAGTTTGCCGTCCCACGACAGGCCGGGGGCCGGCGGGAAGTCGAGCAGTTCCTGGAACTCGCTCATGAAGTGGACCTGCGTGGCCCGGTCCAGCGGGTTGACCCCCTTGGCCGCCGACGTCAGGATGTCGCCGTCGAAGTAGGCCGCCCGCTGCTCGAACTCGGTGAAGTCCTCGATCGTCTTCAGCGCCCGCTGCGACCCGAACAGCCGCTGGATGCGGACCCCGCGGAGGCTGGGCGTGTCGAGCCGTCGGCGGTGGTTCTGCGGCCGGATGTCCCCGACCAGGTGGGTCGCCCCGGACGTGTGGCCGTTGACGTGGCAGTCGAAGCAGGCCACGCCCTTCATCCCCTCCGGCTTGTCCGTCTTACGGTCCGGGGTGGCGTTGAACTGCTGCTGCGGGAACTGCGTCACCAATAGGCGGACGCCCTCCAGGTCCTTCGAGTTCAGAATGCCGTTGAACACCTGATTGAAGTTGTCCACGTTGAGCATCTTGCCCTGCGACACGTCGCCCAGGTCCGGCCGGGTGGTCAGGAAGATGGCCGGGGGGAACTCGGGCAGGAAGTGCTCCGGCAGGTCGAAATCGAGGTCGAACCGCTCCAGTCGGGCCTGGTCCTTGATCTCCATCTGCGGGAAGACCATGCCGCCGACCTCGTGGTGCGGGTGCGGCAGCGGCATGAACCCTTTCGGGAACATCCCCTTCTCGCGGATGTCGTCGCTGGACATCTCGGCCAGTTTCTCCCACGACGTCCCGGCGGACACCCGCACCGCCGGGCCGACTTGCACCGCCTTGCCGCGGGTCATCCTCAGGTGCGGGTCGGGGTGGGCGGCCAGGTCGTATCGCTCCTCCAGCAGCCTCTTCTGCCGAGCCATGACGTTCGCCTTGTTGGCCACGTCCTTGGCCTTCATCGCGTCGAACGACTGCTGGCCGATCAGCACCGGCGTGATCTGATCGTAACTGGTCGCCTGCGCGGCCGGGGCCTTCTCCCGGTCCTTGCGCTGCTGGGACTGGGTCATGGCGGGGACCGCCAGGACGGACAGGCCGGCCACGACGGCCAGTCCGACCAGCCGGCGGCGAGTGCGGCGGG
>DASXAN010001442.1:0-2338 GCA_036406755.1 Gemmataceae bacterium | reverse complement strand
GGCGCTGATGGGGGCGAGCGCGCACCTGCTGGCGGTGGCGCGGAAATGAGGGCCGGCGCACCGGCCGCGATCCAGGCGCGGATGGTCTCCTTCTGGGCCGCGGTCAGCGGGCCGGTCGGCGCGTCGGCCGGCGGCATTTCGCCGCGGCGGACGAGTTCCCACAACTCGGACTCCTGCGGTGCCCCGACGACAACCATTTCGCGGTTGCCCGCGACCCGGGGCAGGTCGAGCACGTAACCGAATCGCCCCTTAGGCTTGGCCAGGCCGGGCCCGTGACACGCGGCACACCTGGCCGCGAACACCGCCCGGACCTCAGCGGCCAGGTCTTGGTCCGGGGCCGCCACGGCCAGATTCGGGAACGGCAGCAACATGCACGCCGCGATGAAGCTTGTTCGGTTCATCGGTTCACCTGTCCGTCATCCTTCGAGCGTGGGATCGGCGATCGCCAGCGGGCCGCCGCGTTCGACGTACTTCACGGTCGTCAGCCCGAGGACGCCGCGGAGCTTGCCCGCCGGCAGGTCGCGGACCGGCCCCGGCGTCCCCTTGCCCGGCTCGTTCTGCGGGAAAGCGGTCGAGCGGGCGGTGTGGAATGCGACCCGGCCCTCGACCTTCTGCATCACCTGATGGATGTGGCCATTCAATACGGTGACCGACGCGAACCGCCTGAGCAGGACCAGCGCCTGGGCGGCGTCCCGCGTTCCCCAGCCCCATTTCTCATACACCGCCCAGAGCGGCACATGGGCGAACACGACCACCGGCGTATCGGCGGCCAGGCCGCTCAGATCCTTCGCCAGCCAGTCCAGCTGCTCGGTGCCGAGCTGGCCCATGCCGCTGGACGGCCCGCCCGCGCTGGAGCTGGCCACGTTGACGAGGCCGACGAAGTGGCCCCCTTGGTGGTCGAACGAGTACCACCCGGACCCGCGGGCGCCCCGGCCGAACCGCTCGCGGTAGAGCCGGTTGTCGTCGCCGTCGAAGTCGTGTTCGCCCGGCACGTACAGCACGCGGCCGGCCTTCACGCCGCCGAGGACTTGCGCGACGGTGTCGAACTCCGCCGGCTTGGCGAGGTGCGTCAGGTCGCCCGTGTGCAGCACGAACGCCGGCGGCTCGGGCAGGGCGTTGATCCGCGCCACAACCTGCTTCAATGTTCCGACCACGTCCGTGTTCGGTGGCTTGGCGAAACCGACGTGGCTGTCGCTGATCTGGACGAACGAGAACGTCCCTTTGCTACGATCCTGGCCGAATAGCCGGGCGGACGGCAGCCCGCCGGCAACCGTCCAGACGAGCCCGGTCCCGACCCAAGCCATGCACTTGAGCATCCCGCGGCGGTCGATGTCATCCGCGGGCGGCAGTACACTTGGCAGTTCCATCGGCAGTCTCCTCAGGCCGGTTGATCGGCCGGTGGCACTGTCGCCGCCGACCGCCAGTCCGATACCGCCATGCGACGGCGACTATTCCCGCGAATCGGGTCCGCGGCGGTTCGGGAATAAAATGGATCCGACCGCGGTATACACCGGTGGGCCGGTCTTGCGCGAACGGAGGCTGACTGGTGGCACCGCTGGTGGCGCCGACACAGGAGACGCCGAACCCGGTGGACGAGCCGGACCGGCGGGCACAGTTCGCGGCGACGTTCCTGCCGCACCTGCCCGCTGCCTACAACCTGGCCCGCTGGCTGACCCGCGACGGCCACGATGCCGAGGACGTGGTCCAGGAGGCGTACCTGCGCGCGTTCCGCTCCTCCGGCGGCTTTCGCGGCGGCGACGGCCGGGCGTGGTTCCTCGCCATCGTCCGCAACACCTGCCTGACGTGGCTGCGGCAGAACCGCCCGGCGGCCCCGACCGTCCCGTTTGACGAAGCCCGGCACGGCGGCCCGGCGCATTCGGACCGCCCGGTGGACGGCGAAGCCCTCGGCTTGGCACTTGAGGAGTTACCGGCGGAGTTCCGGGAGGCGGTGGTATTGCGCGAGCTGGAGGGGCTGTCGTACAAGGAGATCGCCGCGGTGACGGGCGTGCCGATCGGCACGGTCATGTCGCGGCTGTCCCGCGGCCGGGACTTACTCCGGCGGGCGTTGGCCGGCCGAGGGGCCGAAGAGGTGTGACGGGGGCCGCGATGCACGACCAACTGGCAGCGTACTTCGACGGCGAACTCGACGCGGCCCGGGGCCGGGCGTTCGAGGACCATCTGGCCGACTGTCCGGACTGTGCGCAGGAGCTGGCGGCCCTGCGGCAGATGAGGACCGCCTTGCGAGATGAGTCACTCCGATACCGGCCGCAGGCCGGTCTGGAGGAGCGTATCCAGTCCGTAATCCGGGTGGCCGGGGCTGAGGAACGAAGCCCCGGGC
>DASXAN010001441.1:0-2540 GCA_036406755.1 Gemmataceae bacterium | reverse complement strand
CAAGCCTGGCAACCTGCTGCTGGACCGGTCCGGCACGGTCAAGTTGCTCGACCTCGGCCTGGCCCGGTTCTCCGAGCCGGGCAAGGACAACCTCACCGAGCGGTTCGACGAGAACAAGGCGATCCTCGGCACGGCCGACTACCTGGCCCCCGAGCAGGCCCGCGGCGACGTGGTCGACATCCGGGCCGACGTTTACAGCCTCGGCGGGACGTTCTACTTCCTGCTCACCGGCAAGGCCCCGTTCGAGGACGGGTCGATCACCCAGAAACTGCTGTGGAGCCAGACCAAGGCACCCAAGGCGGTGCGGGACGTGCGGCCCGAGGTGCCGGTGGAGATGGCCGCCGTCCTCGAACGGATGATGGCCAAGGATTTGAAGGAGCGGTACCAGACCCCGCAGGCGGTGATCGAAGCGCTAAAGCCGTGGACGGCGACGCCGGTCCCGCCGCCGGCGGCCGACGAGTTCCCCCGCCGCAGCGCGGCCGCGGTGGCGCCCCTGTCGCAGGCGCTCGTGCCGTCCACCCCGGCCCCGCGGTCGGTGCCGGGCGACCTGGTGCGGAGTCGGCCGTCGTCCGGCGGGGTGGCGGCCGTGCGGCCGGCCGGACCCCGGACGCCCGCCCCGAAGACCGTCGCCCCGAAAACGCCGTCCCCGGCCGCCGGCCCCCGCAGTGCCCCGCGGAGTGGTGGTGCCCGACCCTTGGCCCCGATCATCCGCGGGCCGGCCCCCGCCACGGAGCCGCCCCCGCGGCGGCGGAAGGCCGCCCCAGCCGGCAAATCGGCCCGCGGGCCGGGCCTGTTCCTGGCGGCCGCCGGCGGCGGGGCGGCCCTGGTCATCCTCGGCATCGTCCTGGCGTGGCTGTTCGTCGGCGGCCGCTCGCACCACGACCAGGCCACCACGCCGGAGCCGGTCACCGCATCCCGCGGCACCGCGCCACCGCCCGTCGCCGTGCAGCCCAAGCCGGTCCCGGCCGGCGCCGTGATCCCGCCGGACCAGGCGGCCAACTACGTCAACCAGAAGGTAACCATCGAGATGACGGTGTTGAGCGTCGGCAAGGCCACGTCGACGGAGCTGTACTTCCTCAATTCCAAAGCGAACTACCGGGCCGAAGACAATTTCAGCGTGACGCTCGACAAGCGCGTGCTGGGTCAGCTCGGGGCGGCGAACGACCAAGAGCTGAAGGCCAAGTTGAAGGATAAGACCGTTCGGGTCACCGGGGTCATCACGAAATACCAGAACCGGCCGCAAATCGTGGTGGATAACGCCGACCAGATCCAGGTCGTCAACCGCTGACCGCGGCGGAGCACCTTCCCCGCCCGCCGTGACCGGTCCCGCGTGGCCGACAAACCCGAATTCTTGCCCGGCCCGGCAATTGCTGCGGCCCGAAATGTAACCTAAAGTACAGCGGCGACACACCGCGCCCCCCGGTGCGTTTGTCCATTGGCCCGTGCCGCCCGCGGTGCCCGACCCGTCCGACGCCTGCACA
The DNA here is from genome assembly GCA_036406755.1 of Gemmataceae bacterium. Taxonomy (GTDB): domain Bacteria; phylum Planctomycetota; class Planctomycetia; order Gemmatales; family Gemmataceae; genus DASXAN01. Next base: position 1,059 of record DASXAN010001441.1, on the reverse strand, counting down.
GGTGGCTGATGCCCTCACCGACGACGGTGCCCGAACTGCTCGACCTGGTCCAGAAGAGCGGCGTCATCGACCCGCCCAAGCTGGCCGCCTACGTGCAGCAGCTCCGCGGCTCCGACTCGCTCCCCGACGACCCCGCCAAGCTGGCCGACCGGCTCGTCCGTGACGGCCTGCTGACCAACTTCCAGGCCGAGCAGTTCCTCCAGGGCAAGTGGAAGCGGTTCACCATCGGCAACTACAAGGTGCTGGAGAAGCTCGGGTCCGGCGGCATGGGCCAGGTCTACCTGGGCGAGCACAAGATCATGCGCCGCAAGGTGGCGATCAAGGTGCTCCCGACCGCCAAGGCCGAGGACCCCAGCTGCCTGGAGCGGTTCCACCGCGAGGCCCGGGCCGTCGCCGCCCTGGACCATCCGAACCTCGTCCGGGCGTTCGACATCGGCCAGGACCAGGACCTGCACTTCCTGGTCATGGAGTACGTGGACGGGGCCAGCCTGCAGGAGATCGTCAAGAAGTCCGGCCCGCTCGAGGTCGCCCGCGCCTGCAACTACGTCTACTACACCGCCGTCGGCCTGCAGTACGCCTACGAGTTCGCCGAGCTGGTCCACCGGGACGTCAAGCCCGCCAACATCATGGTGGACCGGCAGGGGACGGTGAAGCTCCTGGACATGGGCTTGGCCCGGTTCTTCAACGACGAGGAGGACATCCTCACCAAGAAGTACGACGAGACGGTCTTGGGCACGGCGGACTATCTGTCCCCCGAGCAGGGGCGGGACAGCCACGAGGTGGACATCCGAGCGGACATTTACAGCCTCGGGGCGACGTTCTACTTCCTGCTCACCAGCCAGCCGCCGTTCGCCGACGGGACGGTGGCCCAGAAGCTGATCTGGCACCAGACGCGGCAGCCCAAGCCGGTGCGACTACTGCGGGCCGACGTGCCGGAGGGGCTGGCGGCGATCATCGAACGGATGATGATGAAGGACCCGGCGGCCCGCTACCAGACGCCGGCCGAGTTCGCCGGCGCCCTGGCCCCGTACGTACCGGAGCTGCTCCCGCCGCCCCCGG
>DASXAN010001440.1:0-4864 GCA_036406755.1 Gemmataceae bacterium | reverse complement strand
GGCCGGCCGGCGGGTCGGCAGCCCGGCCGAGGTGAAGGCGTGCCTCAAGACGGCTTTCGAGAATATCAAGCCGACGGACGCGCTGATCGTCGGCATGTACCAGCAGTTCGGCGACCAGGTGGGGGAGAACGCGGCGACGGTGCGGGAGCTGCTGCGCGGTTAGCCGCGACGCGGAGTCCGCGGAGCGGAGCGCGGAATCACTACGGAGTTCCGATGGCAGTCGAGTCCACGTACGACTTCTGGTACGAGTCCACGTCCCTGGACAGCATGGAAGGCGTGCCGGAGTGGCCGTCGCCGGCCGAGTCGAAGGCCGAGCGGACCGGCCGCGGGCCGCTCGCCGCCCGGCTGCACGACCGGTTCGCCGCCCTCGGCCCGCTGTTGCCCGGCGTCTGCCTGGCCCTCGGCCTGGCCGCCCTGGGCGGGTGGGTCGCCGGCTGGCTGGGCACGTCGGTGCTGGGGTTCGCCAAAAGCCCGATCAGCGAGATCACCGTCGCCGTCATCCTCGGCCTGGTTCTGCGCAACGCCATCGGCCTGCCGGCGGTGTACGAGAAGGGGCTGCGGCTGTGCGGCAAGGAGGTGCTGCGGTTCGGCATCGTCCTGATCGGCCTGCGGCTGAGCTTGCCGGAGGTCGGCAAACTCGGGCTGGCCGCCCTGCCGGTCATCGTCGGCTGCATCGCCGTTGCCCTGGTGGCGGTGACGTGGATCAACCGGGCGCTCGGCCTGCCGCGGCGGCTGGGGAGCCTGATCGCGGTCGGCACGAGCATCTGCGGCGTCAGCGCGATTGCCGCCACCGCCCCGGTCATCGACGCCGAGGAGGACGAGGTCAGTTACTCGGTGGCGTGCATCACCCTGTTCGGCCTGCTGGCCCTGTTCTGCTACCCGAAGCTGGCGAACACGATGTTCGGCGACGACCACCCGGAGCGGGCCGGCCTGTTTCTGGGCACGGCCATCCACGACACCTCGCAGGTGGCCGGGGCGGGCCTCATGTACCAGGAACAGTTCACCGCCCCGAAGGCGCTGGCCGCGGCGACGGTGACGAAGCTGACCCGCAACGTGTGCATGGCCGCCGTCATCCCACTGGTCGGGTTCCTGTACCACCGCCGGGGCGAGGGGCACGGCGGGGTACCCGCGGAGCGGGTCGGCCGGCTGCGGCTGGCCCAGGCGGTGCCACTGTTCGTCGTCGGGTTCGTGCTGGCGGCGGCGGTCGCGTCGGTCGCCGACGTCGGCGAGCGCCCGTTCGGGGTGCTCAGCAAGGCCGGGTGGAAGGGGTTCAAGGACACGGCCCTGACCGCGTCGCAGTGGTGCCTGACGGTGGCGATGGCGGCGGTCGGGCTGGGGACGGGGCTGAGCCGCATCCGGCGGCTGGGGTGGAAGTCGTTCGCCGTGGGGCTGGCGGCGGCGGTCATCGTCGGCGGCGTCAGCGCGGCCCTGATCACGGTGCTGGGGCCCTATTTGAGTCGGACGTGACGGAGCTGCTTTGCGGTCCACCGGGCCGGCGGTAGGATGGGTGCGGAGGATGACATGACGACGTTGCTCCAACAAGCCTTCGCCGAAGCCGCCAAGCTCCCGCAGGAAGAACAAGACGTTTTGGCCGCGCGCCTCCTGGCCGAGTTGCAGGCCGAGGACGCGTTCGACCGCGCCATCGCCGGCTCGGCCGACAAGCTGGCGCGGCTAGCCGAGGAGGCGCTGGCCGAACACCGCGCCGGGCGGACCGAGGAATTGGACCCGGAGCGGCTGTGAATTCCCGCACGACCCGGCAGTTCCGCGACCTGTTCACCGCACTGCCGACGGCGGTCCAGCGGCAGGCGCGGGAGGCGTACCGGCTGTTTCGCCAGAACCCGGCCCACCCGGGTCTGCGGTTCAAGCAGGTGCATCCCGACCCGCCGATCTACTCCGCCCGCGTCGGCATTAGTTACCGCGCCGTCGGTGTCCGGGACGGCAACACGATGATCTGGTACTGGATCGGCTCCCACGCCGACTACGACAAGCTCTTGCAGCAGCTTTAGCCGCCCGCGCCCAGTGCAGAACATTTTCCGCCCCACCCGTTTGCGTTCGCCCCCCCGACCGGGTAAACATAACCTTCGTCCCCGCTTACCGGTTCATCCCGGGCCTACCCCCGGCCCGGCCCGTCAGCGTACCTGCACCCGGAGGTTCACCGTGGCCACCGTTAACCCGAAAACCCTGCTCGGCAAGCTCAACGCCCCCAGCCGCCGCGCCCTCGAGGCGGCCGCCGGGCTGTGCCTGTCCCGTACCCACTTCAACGTCGAGATCGAACACTGGCTTCTCAAGCTCCTGGAAATGCAGGACGGCGATCTGCCGCTGGTGCTCAAGCACTACGGCATCGACGCCGGCCGGGTCACCCGCGAGCTGACCAAGTCGCTCGACGGCCTCAAGACCGGCAACGCCCGCGTCCCGGCCTTCTCCCCGGAAATCTTCGACCTGATGCGGGAGGCGTGGACGCTCGCCTCGCTGGAGTACGGCTCCGCCCAGCTGCGGTCCGGCCACCTGCTCGCCGCGGCGCTGACCGACCGGTCGCTGGCGGTGCGAATGAGCAACTCGTCGCCGGAGCTGAGCCGCATCCCGCCGGAGAACATCCGCAACGAGCTGCCGGCCATCGCCAAGAACTCGGCCGAGGAGGCGGCGACCGCCGCGGCCGGTCAGGCGGCCCCCGGCCCGGACGGCGGCCCGCGGCCGGCCGGCGACTCCAAGACGCCGGCCCTGGACCAGTTCACCATGGACCTGACGGAGCGGGCCAGGAAGGGGCACATCGACCCGGTCATCGGCCGCGATTTCGAGATCCGGCAGGTGGTCGATATCCTCACCCGCCGGCGGCAGAACAACCCGATCCTGGTCGGCGAGGCCGGCGTCGGCAAGACGGCCGTGGTCGAGGGGTTCGCCCTGCAGATCGTCGCCGGGGACGTGCCGCCGGCGCTCCGCAACGTCGCCGTCCGCACCCTGGACCTGGGTCTGCTCCAGGCCGGGGCCGGGGTGAAGGGCGAGTTCGAGAACCGGCTCAAGTCGGTGATCCAGGAGGTGAAGGGGTCGCCCAAGCCGATCATCCTGTTCATCGACGAGGCCCACACCATGATCGGGGCCGGCGGCCAGGCCGGGCAGGGCGACGCGGCCAACCTGCTCAAGCCGGCCCTGGCCCGCGGCGAACTGCGGACGATCGCGGCCACCACCTACATGGAGTACAAGAAGTACTTCGAGACCGACCCGGCGCTGAAGCGGCGGTTCCAGATGGTCAAGGTGGACGAGCCGGACGTGACCAAGGCCATCCGCATGATGCGCGGGTTCTCCGACACGCTGGAGACGCACCACAAGGTCCGGGTGCTGGACGAGGCGGTCGAGGACGCGGTCAAACTGTCGCACCGCTACATCACCGATCGGCAGCTGCCGGACAAGTGCGTCAGCCTGCTCGACACCGCCTGCGCCAAGGTGGCGATGACGCTGTCGGCGGAGCCGGCCGCCATTCAGGACGCCCGGCACGAGATCGAGGCGCTGGACGTCGAGATCAAGTCGCTGGAGCGGGAGGCGGCGGTCGGGGCGGACCACAAGCACCGGCTGGAGGAAATCAAGGAGAAGAAGGCGACCGTCGAGACGAAGCTGACCGGGTTGCAGAAGCGGTTCGACCAGGAGAAGAAGCTGGCGACCGACGTGCTGGAGCTGCGGCAGAAGATCGAAAAACATGTCGCCGCTGCGGCCGACCCGAAGGCGGACGGCAAGGCGAAGCTCTCACCCGAGGACGAGGCCAAGGCCCGCGAGGACCTGGCCAAGCTGGAGAAGGAACTGGCCGAGGTCCAGGGCGAGACGCCGCTGGTGCAGCCGGTCGTGAACGGGCAGGCGGTGGCCGAGGTCGTCGCCGGGTGGACCGGGGTGCCGGTCGGCAAGATGGTCCGCAACGAGATCCAGGCGGTGCTGACGCTCAAGGACCGGCTCGAAGAGCGGGTGATCGGCCAGTCGCACGCCCTGGACGCGATCGCCCAGCGCATCCGCACAGCCCGGGCCAACCTGACCGACCCGCGGCGGCCGATCGGCGTATTCCTGCTCGTCGGCCCGTCCGGCGTCGGCAAGACGGAGACGGCCGTGGCGCTGGCCGACATCCTCTTCGGCGGCGACCGGAACATGGTGGTCATCAACATGTCCGAGTACAAGGAGGAGCACAAGATTTCGCGGCTCACCGGCTCGGCTCCGGGCTACGTCGGCTACGGCGAGGGCGGCGTCTTGACCGAGGCGGTCCGCCGCAAGCCGTACAGCGTGGTGCTACTGGACGAGGTCGAGAAGGCGGCCGAGACGGTGCAGGAGATCTTCTACCAGGTGTTCGACAAGGGCATGTTGCAGGACGACAAGGGCAACGAGGTCAACTTCAAGAACACGATCATCCTGCTCACGTCGAACGTCGGCACGGACACGATCATGAAGGCGTGCGTGGACCCGGCCAAGCGGCCGGACCCGGCGGCCCTGGCGGAGATGATGCGGGGCGACCTGCTCAAGTCGTTCAAGCCGGCGCTGCTCGGGCGGATGAACATCGTCCCGTACTACCCGCTGCACGACGAGGTGTTGCGGTCGATCATCAAGCTGCAGATCGGCAAGATCGCGGACCGGGTGAAGCAGAACTACCGGGCGGCGTTCACGTACGACGACGCGGTGATCGAGTCGATCCTGGGCCGGTGCCGGGAGGTGGAGAGCGGGGCCCGGAACGTGGACCACATCCTGACGGGGACGCTGCTGCCGGAACTGTCGCGGGAGTTCCTGGCCCGGCTGGCGGAGGGTCAGACGGTGTCGAAGGCGCACATCGGGCTGGGCGACGACGGGCGGTTTACTTACACGGTGGAGTGACCGTCTCGTCGTTTCGCCGCGCGGC
>DASXAN010001439.1:0-1641 GCA_036406755.1 Gemmataceae bacterium | reverse complement strand
CCGGCGTCGACGGGGAAGCCGGAGGCCGGTCCCTTGCCGACGAAGACCACGTTGCCGGCGACCACCGGCGACGACTCGAAGCCGGCGGCGAAGTTGACCCCGGTCCAGCGGGGCGGGCACAGCGCCCGCCCGCAGCCGGCGGCCGGGAAGGCGGCGACCACCCCGATGGTGTTCGGGTCCGGGGTGGCCTGGCCGGCCGCGTACAGGACGCCGCCGGCCAGGGCCGGGGTGGTCTCGATGCCGGCGTCGCCGACGTCGTAGGCCCGCAGCGGGGCGCACGTCTTCTTCCCGCAGCCCCCGGCCGGGAAGGCGAACAGGTGGGCGCCGTTGACCCCGCCGAAGTTCTCCGACGACCCCATGAACACGGTCTCGCCCGAGACCAGCGGCGAGGCGGTCCGGCCGGCCGGCCCGCCGATGTCGGCGGTCCAGGTCGGCCGGCAGGTCGGCTGGCCGCAGCCGGCGGCCGGGAACACCAGCATCCGGCCGGTGAACTCCTCGGGGGTGTTGATGAACGAGCCGATGAACACGCTGCCGTGCCCGACCGCCGGTGAGCTGGTCAGCTCCTCGTCCGGCCCGGCCAGCCCGGTCCAGAGCGGCCGGCAGACGGCCTGGCCGCAGCCCTTGACGGCGAAGGCGTAGAGGTGACCGCCGAAGTCCCCGAGGTAGGCGACGCCGTTCGCGACCGCCACCGAGGAGCTGATCACGGCGTCGGCCAGCCGGCCCCGCCACCGCGGCGGGCAGACGGCCTTGCCGCAGCCGGCGGCCGGGAAGGCGTACAGGAAATGGTCGGCCGAGCCGACCAGCACGAGCCCACCGGCCACGGCCGGGCTGCTGGTGATGTTGTTGTCGGTGTGGCCCTGCCAGCGCGGCTCGCAGGACGCGGCCCCGCACCCGGCGGCGGGGAACGCCGACAGGTTCCCGTCGGTGCCGGCGATGTAGGCGAACCCGCCCGCCACCACCGGCCCGCTCTCGCTGGTGCTGTTGTCGCCGTAGTGGTCCTTCCAGGCGACCCGCAGCCGCGCCGCGTTCGCCGGCGAGAACGCCTGCTCGTCGGGGTTGGTGTTGAGGTGCCGGGCCGTCCGCCCGAACTGCGGCCAGCCGAGGGTGTCGGTGGCCGCGTCGGCCGAGGCGGCGGCGATCGTCGATCCGAGGAGCAGGACGGCCAGCAGGAGCAGGAGGGGTCGCGGACGCGCACGCATGGTGCCTCCCGGGGTGAGCGGCGGACCAGCGTCCCGCGCGATCCGTCCGCGGGACATAGGGAGAACGAAGGCAAGCACCCCGGGATTCCCGAACCCGGCCGTCCCCCGTGGGGGAGTGTGGTCACATAGGCGCCATGGACCGGCTCGGGTACGTGATCGTGTTCGTGGCCGACCTGGAGCGGTCGGTCGCGTTCTACCGGGACGTGATCGGCCTCCCGTTCCGGCTGGAGGGCGACGGCTACGTCGAGTTCGCCACCCAGGGGGCCAGGTTCGGGCTGTACGACCGGAACCGCCTCGAGGAGCTGACCGGCCACGACCCCGAGCCGCCCGGGCGTCCCGGTGGGGAGGCGGTGTTCCTGGTCGAGGACGTGGACGCCGAGGCGGCGCGGCTGCGGGCGGCCGGGGCGACCATCCTCAGCGGCCCGGTGGACCGGCCCTGGGG
>DASXAN010001438.1:0-8507 GCA_036406755.1 Gemmataceae bacterium | reverse complement strand
GGAAGCCGCTGGCGTCGCTGTTCGTCACCCGGGGCAAGACGCCGGAGTGGATCGCCTGGACGCCGCTGGGGCCGTACGACGCCGGCGGCCGGGAGGTCGAGCGGTACTTCGGCTGGCACTTCAACCCGACCCGCCCCGGCGAGCCGGTCCGGTTCGCCCGGGCCGACGCCTACCGCGAGCGGCTGCACAAGCCCGGCCTGCTCAAGCCGCTCTTCGCCCACGCCAACCTGACCGACGCGCTGCGCGAATTGGATCGACCCGTCGCTCTGCCGCGGGCGACCATCCTCTGTTCCGTGGACGGGGCCGGCCCGGTGCGGTTCGGCGACGGCGGGGCGGAGCAACTGCTTGTCCGCCAGCCGCGGGCGACACTGCGGCTCCGCGTCCAGGGGCCGAGCCTGGCGAAGAACGAGGTCGAGTCGGTCACATGGCGACTCAACGACGGCGCACCGCGGCCGATCCGGCTGGACGCCGGTGACGAACTGGTGCAGCCGATCGACCTCGGGACACGGGGCGTCTACCGGGTGCAAGTTTGCGTGCGGACCCGCGAGGCCGAGCCGCAGGAGGTCACGCGGGACATCGTCCTCCGCTACCAGCCGCCGGCCCCGACGGTCCGCCTGGACCGCCCCGCCGAGCCGCGGCTGACGGTGCGCGAGGCTCAGGTGCGACTCGCGGCGACAATCCAGCCGGGGTCGCCGGGCCAGAAGGTGGCCGTGACGCTCCGCAAGGGTCAGGACAAACCGCAGGCGAAGGGCCTGGCGGTTGACGAAACCGTGCCGCTGATTGAGGGCGAGAACCTGCTGGAGCTGCGGGCCGTCAATGACGCGGCACTGCCCGGGTACGAGGAGTTTGAGACGGATCGCCGGACGCTCGTCGTCATCTTCCAGCCGCAGGCCGCGCCTCAAGTCGCCATCACGTCCGTCGTGCCGGCCGGCGACCCGCCGGGCGAGCCGGTCGAGGTCAAGCCGGGCCGGGCCGTCACGGTCGGCACCGGCAAGGTCCGGGTCCGCGGCCGCATCACCGCTACCGAGCCGTTGACGGTGGCCCAACTCGGCGACAAGCCCCTGAACAAGTTCCGGCCGGGCGCGGTTCAGGACTTCGCCGTCGATGAAGTCGTCACGTTGGAGCCGGGCGACCGCGAATTGCGGTTCCGGGCGAAGACGACGAACAGCCCTGCCGCGGAAACCCGGCTGACGATTACCTACCGTCCCTCCCTGCCGTCGCTGACGCTGACCGACCCCGACCCCGACCGCGCACTGACCGAGGGCAAGGACGCCCTGGAAGTTGAGGTCCGCGGCTCGCTATTCCCGCCGGACGGCGTGCGGCCGGCCGAGGTGCGGTCGTTCGAGGCCGTCATCCGCGTGACCAACGCCGGCAAGCCAGTCCTGCAGGACGGGAAGGACATGATCCTCATCCCGGCGTCGCGGCTGTCACCCCAGGGGGCTCTGTCCGCGACGGTGAAGCTCCAGCCCGGCGACAACCGCATCGACGTGGTCCTGCGCAACGAGTGGCAGGCGGCCCCGGCGATCGAGCGGCACGTCTTCTACCGCCGGCCGCCGCGGGTCGGGGACGTCAAGGTGACGCCGCCGGGCGAGAAGCCGTTCGCCGACGTGACGGCCAACGTCGAGTCGGCGTCGGACCTGACGCGGGTCGAGTGCAACGGCCGGGAGTACCCGGCGAACGAGGTCGCCGTGCGGCTCAACGGCCCGAAGTGGCGGGTGACGGTCCGGCAGGTGCCGCTGGCGGCGGGGCCGAACACGATCCGGCTGGCCGTCAGCAACCGCGACGGCCCCGCCCTCACCGACGGCCGGGCGGAGGTCACCTACACCCCGCCGAAGCCCAAGCCGAAGCCGCGGGTCGAGCTGATCAACCGGCCGATGGGGGCCGTCAAGGAGCCGCGGTTCACCGCCCGGTTCATCGTCCGCTCGGAAGGTAGCCGGGTGGAGCGGGTCGAACTGCGGCAGGACAGCAAGGTGCTGGCCGCGGCCGCCGCCGACCCACTTCGTGGGTTCCCCGGGCAGGAGAAGGAGGGGCCGGACCAGTTCGAGGCGGCCGGCGAGCTCGGCCCGGTGACGCTGGCGGAAGGTCCGAACCGGTTGCGGCTGGTGGCGGTCAACGGCGGCGGCGAGGCGGAGGAGGCGTTCACCGTCTCGCACGTGCCGATCCCGGAGTGGCTGGAGATCGACCGGCCGGCCGGGCCGCTGCCGCAGGCCGATTTCACGCTGACCGGCCGGGTGCGGTGGGCGGCCGGCGTCCCGGCCGCCGAGGTCGAGCGGAAGGTGCGGGGGCTGCGGGTGTACGTCAACGACGGCTTCCAGCAGCAGACGCCGGAGTACCGGCCGGCCGGGGCTAACCGGCTGGAATTCGCCGTCAAGGTCGTGCTCAACCGGCCGAAGGAGAACGTGGTGGAAGTCGTCTGCCCGGAGTTGCGGCCGGACGCCGGTGGGCGCCAACGGTTCACGGTGGACTGCGACCACCCGCGGGAGGAGCCGCGGACGCTGCACCTGTTGGTCGTGTCGATCGGCTCCGGCCGGGCCGACGCGGACAAGGCGCTGGCCGTGCAGGCGCTCAAGGCGCTGCAAGCCCGGGGCGGCGCGGCGGGGTTGCAGAGCCCGGTCTTCCAGCGGGTGATGATGCACCCGTATTCGCCGGACCAGCCGACGCCGGTGGTGTCCGGGTACGTGACGTGCGAGCACGTCCGCGACGCGCTGGAGTCGATCCGCCGGCACAGCAAGCCGAACGACGTGGCGCTGATCTACTGGCGGGGCACGGAGGCGGTGGACGAGAACGGGTCGCTGTACCTGCGGACGAGCGAGACGCGGCCGGGGACGAAGCTGGCGCAGAAGGCGATCGCGCTCAAGGAACTGCTCGACTTCCCGCGGGACGTGCCGGGGGCGTGCGCGCTGCTATTGGACACGGCCGCTGGCGGGAGCGGGCCGGACGTGCCGGCGGTGGTGCCGCTGCCGTCCACGCGGGTGGCCGTGCTGCGGTATGCGTGGTCGGGCAAGGGTGCGCCGGTGCCGGGCCTGTTGCCGGCGCTGGAGGAGGCGTCGCAGAACCGCGAGGCGACGTCGCTGCGGGACCTGGCGGCGGCGGCGGACCGATTCCGCAAGCGGTTCCCGACGGTACCGACATGGGAGGACAACCTGAAGGACCTGCCGGCGCTGGCGGAGCTGGTCATCAGCCGCAAGCCGTGAGTGGAGGGGTGGCAGGTTGGGGAATGTGGCTGGAGTTTGCCGGATTCAGCTCCCCGCGCGCGTTTGTCCCCTGCTGTCATGCTCGCACAGCCGGCGCCGGTGTTGTTGCTTCCGTTGCCCGCACAGCCAGCGCCGGTGTTACAGCCCGCACTGCTGTTGCCGGTCGCAGTAACCCGCGCGGATGTCAGCGCACAGAAACGGCGGATTTTGTTGCAAAAAAGCACCGCCGTCTCACTACAATCCGCCAGGATCAACTCCGGGCGGGACGCGGTCCGGGCGCGGTAGAATGGGTACGCCCCAAGGGGACTGGAGGCCGGCCATGAAAATCCCCGTCCTGATTGAGCCGGTTGCCGGCAACGGCTACCGTGCCAGGAGCGGCGAACCGTTGCCGTTCGCGGCCGAAGGGGCGACTCGCGATGAGGCGGTCCAGAAGCTCAGCGATCTTCTGCGCCAGAAGATGCCCGCCGGGGCGGAAGTGACGGCGCTGGAAATCCCCGGGACCGCCGCGGTCAATCCGTGGGTCGAGTTCGCCGGCATGTTTGAGGACGACCCGTACTTCGACGAGTGGCAAGAGGCCATCGCCGAAAACCGGCGGCGGGCCGACGAAGAGCCGGACCTGCCATGAGCCTCTACGCCCTCGACACCGACATGTTGTCGCTTTGGCAGCATAGCCACCCGGTGGTCAGCCAACGGATTGCCGCACGTCAGCCGGACGAGCTGAGCGTGACCGTGATTACGGTCCAAGAGCAGTTGGACGGCTGGCACGCCCGGCTGCCCCGCGCCCGAACGCCGACCCGGATCGCCGACTTGTACCGCCGCCTCGCGGAGACGGTTCGTTTCCTTTCCCGGCTGGAAATCCTCCACTATACCGAGGCGGCAATCCGCCGCTACGGACACCTGCGGAAGCAGTGTCCGGCCGTCGGCCGGATGGACCTGCGCATCGGAGCGACGGCACTCGAACATGGCGCGATTGTGGTGACGCGAAACCTGACGGACTTTCGACGGATTCCCGGTTTGCAGTGTGAGGACTGGTCGCAGTGAGCCAGACGGGTTCGCCGACTTACCCACTTTCCCCCACCGGCCGATCCGCTACCCGCGCCACCGCCGGCACGCCGCCGCCCCGCCGGGCCGCCGTTTCCCCTACCGCCGGTGCATCCCCGAACGCGGGCGCTCCGATCATGACCGTAGCTCAAGGAATCACCGCGCCGACCCGCCGGTCCGAACCCTGTGACGCGGCCAAGCACCCGGGGCCGCCGGCGACGGATCGCTCACAGGCCGTCCCAAGGAGGGGACCATGCACTCTCGCCAGTCGCTGCGCCAGTGGCTCTGCCGCCTCGGCGCCGGAACAGGTTTGTCCTTGCTCGCCGCCACGCCGGCCCTCGCCCAGGTCACGCAGACCAACGGCAACTGTTGCCCGCCGCAGTGCCCGGCGCCGGTCTACCACCCGCCCGGCACCATGCCCGGCTTCATGCCCGGCGTGCCGCCGACCGGCGCCGTTCCCCCGACGACCGGCACGCCGCAGGCGCCGACGCAGGCCCCCAGCGGCGTCGAGGCGCCGCCGACCGTGTCCGTCGCGCCGGAAGGCTCCGCGCTGGCCCTGAGCGGCGGCACCGCCGCCCTGGCCGCCCCGGGCTACGTCGATTTCGCCGTGCCGATCACGCAGTTCCGCCTGCGGTTCGACGCCGCCTACAACGACAACCGCCCCGACCGGGCCGAATTCTTCTACGGCAAGTGCGGCTGCTTCAGCACCCTCGGCCAGCGCGCCCCGGGGCCGCCCCTGCCCGAAACCAGCGTCGATTACCAGGAACTCCGGCCGTACCTGGAAGTCGCCTGGAGCAACCGGTTCTCCACGTTCCTCGAGGCGCCGGTGCGGTGGATCAACCCCGACCAGAACGCCAACGAGGTCGGCTTCGGCAACCTCGTGGCCGGCATGAAGTACGCCGCCGTCGCCAACCCCGACCAGTACCTGACGTTCCAGTTCCTCGTCTCCACGCCGACCGCCGACGTGGACCGCGGCCTGGGCAACGAGCTGACCGCCCTGGAGCCGGGGATCCTCTACCTGCATCAACTGACCGACCGGCTCACGTGGCACGCCGAGCTGCGCGACTGGGTGCCGATCGGCGGCACCGACTTCGCGGGGAACATCCTCCGCTACGGCTCGGCCATCAGCTACACCGCCTACAACGGCTGCAAGTTCCGCGTCTCGCCGATCGGCGAAATCGTCGGCTGGACGGTGCTGGGCGGTAAGGAGCTGGCCGTGGACAACCCCGGCGTGCCGGCCCTGGGCATCCCGGCGTTCACGACGACCAAGGACGCCGCCGGCGACACGATCGTCAACGGCAAGCTCGGCGTGCGGTTCGGGTTCGGCCCGCTGGTCGGGCCGGCCAACATGAGCCGGAACGATCTGTACATCGGCTACGGCCGGGCCCTGACCGGCGAGGTCTGGTACAAGGACATGTTCCGGGTCGAGTACGCCCGCAGGTTCTAACCGCTGCGCGGTAAGTTCCAAATCCGAAGCACCAAATCCCAGGCTGCTTCGGACTCGTCATCCCAAGGCTCGAAACGGTCCCGCGGCCGTCCCGAGCCTTGGGATTTTGGTATTGTGAGCGTAGATGGTTTGGGATTTGGTGCTTCGGATTTGGAACTTACCGGCGCAGCCGGTGCCCCATGCCCCGCTCCGCCAGCGACACCGACCTGTCCGACGCCGACTGGGACCAGCTCCAGGCCCTGCTGGACCGGTTCGAGCAGGCCGGGCCGCGGGCCGGCCCCGTAGACCTCGCCGCCTTCCTGCCGCCGCCCGGTGACCGCCTCCGCCGCCTCGCGCTGGCCGAGCTGGTCAAGTGCGACCTCGAACAGCGGTGGAAGAACGGCCGGCCCGTCCTGCTCGAAGACTACCTCGGCCACTACCCCGAACTCCGCGACGACCCGGCCGGGTTGACCCAACTCATTTACGAGGAGTTCTGCGTCCGCCGGCGGCACGGCGACCGGCCGGCGCTGTCCGGTTACCACACGCGGTTCCCCGACCAGTTCGCCGACCTGGAGCGGCTTGCCCGCGGCCAGGACGACCTGACCGACGTGTTGCCGCCCGGGTCCACGCCGGCCGCCCCGGACCCGCGGAAGACCGGGTCGCTGCTGCCGGTGTACGGCGGGTACAAGCTCGTCAAGCGGATCGGCCAGGGCAGCTTCGGCGAGGTCTGGCGGGCCGAGGCCCCCGGCGGCATTGAGGCCGCCATCAAGATCATCTTCCGGCCGCTGCACCACTCCGAGGCCAAGCGGGAGCTGGACTCGCTGGAGCTGATGAAGCGGATGCGGCACTCGTTCCTCCTCCAGACCCAGGCGTTCTGGTCGCTGGAGGACCGGCTGATGATCGCCATGGAGCTGGCCGACCAGAGCATCCGCGACCGGCTCACCGAGTGCGCCGCCGCCGGCCACAACGGCATCCCGCTGGACGAGCTGCTGGTCTACACCCGCGAGGCGTGCGAGGCACTGGACTTCCTGCACAGCAAGCAGGTGCTGCACCGCGACATCAAGCCGGACAACATCCTGCTCCTGGGCCGGCACGTCAAGGTGGCCGACTTCGGCCTGGCCCGCGTCCTGCAAGCGCAGCGGGCGCGGATGACGGTATCCGGCACGCCGGCGTTCATGCCGCCGGAGACGTGGAGCGGCAAGGCAGAGGAGCGGAGCGACCAGTACAGCCTGGCCGGGTCGTACGTCGAGTTGCGGCTGAACCGCCGGCTGTTCCCGAGCGAGGACATGGCCGGGGCCATGCTCGACCACTTGCAGAAGACGCCGGACCTGGCACCGCTGCCGGAGGCCGAGCAGCAGGTGCTCCTCAAGGCGCTGGCCAAGTCTCCGGAGGACCGGTACGGCTCCTGCCAGGAGTTCTGCGAGGCGCTGCGGACGGCGGCCGGGTCCGTGACGCCGCCCATCCACGCCGTCGATTTGCCGACCTGGCCGCAGGCGTTCGACCCCGCGTTGGTCCGGCGGCCGCGCAAGCCGGACCAGGGCGGTCACGGCGGTACGGTGAACTTCGGCCAGCAGGACACCCACGACCAGCCGCTACCAGCATTGACGGCCGAGACGACGCCGCGGGTCGAACCGAAGCCGCCACCGGTCCGTCGGCGGCGGTTGAAACAGATCATTGGGGCGGTCCTGGTCCTGGCCCTGGTCGCCGAGGTCATCGGCATGGCGGTCGTGATCCGCAACCGCGGCCGCGACCGCGGCGAGGAGCCGCCGGCCGTCTACCTGCCCGACGGCTTCCGGCCGGCCGAGGGCGCGACCACCGTCGCCGCCGGCGGGCGGACCGTGTACGACCGCATCGCCTACGTCTTCCCCGACCGGACCGAGCTACTGTTCCTGCTCGTCCCCCAGGCCCGGGACGACGAGCCGGCGCCGTTCTACATCCTGCGGGACAAGGTCACCAATCACGCCTTCGCCCTGTTCGCCCGGGCCCAGCCGGACGCGGTCCGCGACTCGAAATGGAAGGACGGTGCGGCCGGCGACAACAACATCCCGCTGGGCGTGACCCGCTTTGATTTCTACCCGGTCGTCCGTGTCAGCGTGGACGAGGCCCGCCGGTTCGCCCGCTGGCTGGGCGGCGACCTGCCCACCGCCCGACAGTGGGACAAGGCGGCCGGCCGGTTTCAGGGCGCGGTCGGCCCGTTCGCCGGCGACGGCCGGGGCCTGAAGAATGAGGACTTCGGCGTCGGGTTGGGCGCGCTCCAGCCCGCCAACCGGGAGTCTCAGGCCGTGACCCTGTTCGGCTGCCGCGACATGGCCGGCAACGGCTACGAGTGGACCCGCAGCGTCCACGCCGACGAAAACCAGGCGGTGCCGTTCGACGACCCGCAATGGAACGGCCGGATCAGCACCCGCGGCCAGACGTACTTCGCCCCCGAGCCGTACCACTTCGCGGACCGGCCGAACTCGCGGTATCGGATCAAGGACCCGAAGACGGATGAAACCGAGGCGTCGCCGGAGGTCGGGTTCCGCGTCGTGCTGGAGTTGCCGCCGCCGTAACCCCTGATCCGTCTTGGGGAATTCGACACTTCGCCACTTCGCATTTTTTTGTGGCGGGCGGCCGGGGCGGTTGCGATTCCTCTGTGTGGGACAGGATCGGGCCGACGCAATAAGCCGGCCCGAGACGCCCGCGAGGAAGACAACTCAACCGGTCTTCCCCGACAAAGGCAAACCCGTCGTGAGGCGGGGGCGCAAAGCTATGGGCTCTTACCCGCCCCGAGGGGGGGGCGGATAAGGCTGCCAGGCTACCGAAGGGATGGACGGGACCCGTAAGTACGTCTGGTGGACCCGGGC
>DASXAN010001437.1:0-10543 GCA_036406755.1 Gemmataceae bacterium | reverse complement strand
ATAGCGTAGACCAGGGCGAACTGCTCGGCGCCTTCTCCTACGACCTCCGCCGCGACCTGCCCCTGCCCCGCTAGAAAGGACCCGCCGTGACTCTCCACCGCCGCGACTTCCTCCGCGCCGCCGGCCTCGGGGCCGCCGCCGCCGTCACCGTCCCCGGCCTGCGGGCCTGGGCCGACGCGCCCCCCAGCGAGCGCATCCGCCTCGGCTTCATCGGCGTCAAGAACCAGGGCACCGCCAACCTCAAGGCCTTCCTCAAGCTGCCCGCCGCCCAGGTCGTCGCCCTGTGCGACGTTGACACCAAGGTGCTCGCCGCGGCCAAGGGGCTGGTCGAGAAGGAGGGCAAGGGCAGCCCCGTGCAGACGTTCGGCGACTACCGCAAGCTCCTCGACAGCAAGGACGTGGACGCCGTCGTGGTCGTGACGCCCGACCACTGGCACGCCATCCCGACTATCCACGCCTGCATGGCCGGCAAGGACGTGTACTGCGAGAAGCCGCTGAGCCTGACCGTGGCCGAGGGGCAGGCGATGGTCAAGGCGGCCCGCAAGTACAACCGCGTCGTCCAGACCGGCAGCCAGCAGCGGAGCGAGTACAAGGGCTACTTCCGCATCGCCGCCGAGTTGGTCCGCGGCGGTAAGCTCGGGGCGCTCAAGGGCATCACCGTCGGCATCCCGAAGGTGAACTGGGACCAGCACGCCGTCAAGGGCGCGAAGGACGGCCCGCCGCCGCCGGAGCTGGACTACGACTTCTGGCTCGGCTCGGCCCCGCAACGGCCGTACAACGTCAACCGCGTCCACTACCTGTTCCGCTTCTTCTGGGACTACTCCGGCGGCCAGATGACCAACTTCGGCGCCCACGACCTGGACATCGTCCAGTGGGCGCTCGGGATGGACGAGAGCGGCCCGGTCGAGGTCAGTGGCACGGTCGAGTACGACAAGGAACACCGGTTCGAGGTGCCGGCCCAGCAGGAGATGACATTCCGCTACGCCAACGGCGTCACCGTCGTCTGCGGCCAGAAGCACCGGGGCAGCTGCACCTTCGAGGGCGAGAAGGGGACGATCCACGTTGACCGCAAGAAGCTCGAGGTCAAGCCGGACGAGCTGCTCAAGGGCGTGCCGACGAAGGAGTACGAGGCAAAGTACCGGGACGGCGTCGCCCACCGGGCGAACTGGCTGGAGTGCGTCAAGAGCCGGCAGACACCGAACGCGGACGTGGCCATCGGCCACCGGTCGGCGACCGTCTGCCACCTGGGCAACATCGCCGTCCGCACCGGCCGCACCATCAAGTGGGACCCGGCCGGTGAGCAGATCATCGGCGACCGCGCGGCGTCGGCCATGCTCGCCCGCACATACCGCAAGCCGTACGAGCTGCCGGCGGTGACGTGATATCCGGCGCCGGTCGTCGCCTTCAGTTGCGGGAAGACTCCGCATCTCTTGAGAGGGACGACCATGCGCGCGCTCGCTCTGACGGCGGCCGGGCTGCTCGGGTTGGCACCGGCCGCGGGGGCCGCCGACCCGCCGAAGCTGCGGGACCTGCGGACGCAGGCGGTCAACGGCGTCACCTACTTCCGGGTCCAGTTCGACCGCCCGGCCGACCTGTGGGCGCCGCCCGTTCTGATCGCGCCGGCCTGGAGCGGCGGGTCCACGCCCGACCGGATGGCCCACATCCCGCGGCTGGTGCCGCAGGACGACCGGGCCCGCGACGTCGCCTTCCTGAACGAGGACGCCGCCGCCGCGTTCACGTTCTTCGGCCGAAGTTCGGCCGCCGGGCCGGCGCGGTTCCTGCTGCTGTACGCGCACACCGACCGGGAGGACCGGCTGCACCCAGAAGAGGCGGCCGTCGAGCTGGACTTCTCTCAGGCCGTCGCCGTGCCTATCCCCACTGGCCGCCGCACCCCGGACCGCCTGCCGGCCGCCGACGACCTTGAAGGCGGGTGGGCGGTCGCCCAGGCCGACCGGTTCGCCGCCCTCGAAGCCCAGTCGCCGGAGTTCGGCTTCTACGGGTTCGCCAAGGCGGCCGTCGGCCGCCGGTACGGGATCCGTGTCCCGCACATGACTGGCCGTGATTTCGACCGGCGGTCGCATGAGTACGAGCGACTCTATGAGCTGACCACCGGCGCCGCCGCCCTGACCGAGTCGCTGCAACTGGACCGCATGCTCGGCCGGCGGCGTAAGGAAGGGCCGCGGGACATCGACGTCGCCAAGGTGCCCGGCATCGACATCGCCGCCCACGACTGGGCGAAGATGATGGGCGACAAGCGGCCCGACCCGGAGCCACTGGCGAAACTCATCCCGCACGACAACTACTACCTGCACTTCAAGCGGTTCGGCAAGTTCGTGGAGCTGGGCGACTTCCTCGACCAGTGGGGCACCACGGCCGTCCGCGCCTACGAGGTCAAGAGCACCGACTACCGGCTCAAGGAGCGGTACGAGAAACAGCTCTGCCTCAAGACCAGCCTGCTCGGCCGGACGCTGGGGCCGCTGGCCATCCAGGGTGTAGCCATCACCGGCAGCGACCCGTACTTCCGCGAGGGGACGGACGTCGCGGTCATCTTCCACGTCGTCAACCGCCAGCTGTTCCAGACCGGGGTCGAGCAATACGTCCGCGAGGCCCAGGCCGAGTTCGGCGGCCGGTTCCGCGTCGGCCTGGACTTCTATCAGGACGTCTCGATCGGGTCCTACACGACCCCGAATCGGGAGGTCAGTCTGTACCGGGCGTCGATCGACGACCTCGCCATCTTCGCCAATTCCCCGGTCGGCGTCCGCCGGATCATCGACGCCCACGCCGGCCGCATCAAGTCGCTCGCCGACTCGCCCGACTTCCAGTACATGCGGACGGTGTTCCGGCTGTCCGACGAGGGCGAGGACGGGTTCCTGTTCCTGTCCGACCCGTTCATCCGCCAGCTGGTCGGGCCGGCGTCGAAGATCAAGGAGAAGCGGCGGCTCGAAGGGCTGACCGGGCTGACGATGGCGACCAACGCCGCCCTCTGGCACGCCTGGCAGACCGGCCGGCCGCCGACGAGCCTGGGCGCCGCCCTGGCGACCGCGGGCCTGACGCCCGGCGACCTGGCCACGCCAGACCAGCCGGCCGTCACCTGGGACGCCGGCCGGCAGCGCGCCGCGTCGGACCGGTACAACACGCTCCACTTCGCCACGCCGCTGGCAGAACTGCCGATCGACCGCGTCAGCCGCGAGGAGGAGCAGGACTACAACCAGTTCCGCCAGCAGTACCTCGGCCTCTGGCGGCGGTACTTCGACCCGGTCGGCATGCGGTTCCGCATCCGCGACGGGGACGTGGGCGTGGAGACGTTCATCCTGCCGCTCGTCCGCAGCACCGAGTACGGCGAGCTGCGGCGGACGACCGGCGACGGGACCGTGCCGCTCGACGCCTCGCCGCCGACCACGAAGACCGTAGCGCAGCTGCTGACGCACCTCAGCCCCGAGGCACGGGGCGAGATCGAACGGATCGCCGACGACGTCACCGCCCGCCGGCGACCGCCACTCGGGTGGGTCGGCGACTGGGCGGTGGTCCGGTTCGACGACAGCCCGATGTACGGTAGGCTCGCGGCCCTGCAGGCCCGCGGCGGCCCCCGGCCGGGGGACATCGACGAGTGGATCGAAGTCGTGTTCCAGATGCCGGTGACGGCCGGCGTGCAGGTCCGCAACCCGCTGGTGTTCGCCGGCGTGCTGACCGCGCTGCGGACGGCGGCCATGAACGCCCTGCCGGGGGCCGTCACCTGGGAGCCGATGGAGCCGGAGTACAAGGGGGTCAAGATCGTCCGCATCCGGGCCACGCGGCAGGGCGTGGCGCTGGTCCGCGGCGGCGGCGAGGCGAAGAAGGAGCCGTTCCTGCCGGCCGTCTATTACGCCCTGGTGGACGGGGCCTGGTACGTCTCGTTGCAAGAGCAGCCGATCAAGGACATGATCGACCGGTCGGAGGCCCGCGGTAAGCAGCCGGCCGACGCGAAGCCCGCCGCGGCCCGCCAAGTCAACAGCGCCCTGTACGTCTCGCCGTCCGCCGCGACGGCGGCGAAGGACTTCGCCCGCCACTACCTGGCGACGCAGGTGCACGAGCGGGCGCTGGCCAACGCCCCGGTCTGGTACGCCTTTTACAAGTCCGGGCTGATCACGGGCCAGGAAACCGACGTGGCCCGGGACGCGGTGCTGTTCAACTATCTCGGCTACGTCCCGGTCAGTCCGGACGGGGCGGGCTACCGGTACGACCCACGGGCCGACGAGGTGACGACCGCCCGCCACGGCTCGCCGCGGCGGCCGGCGGCGCCTGCTCTCGACCCGGACTCGACCCTCGGCCGGCTGCTGGAGACGACCCGCGACGTCGCCGCCGACCTGCGGTTCCGCGAGGACGGGGTGCATACGACCCTCACGATCCGGCGCGCGAAGTGACCCCGGTTGGCCGCGACGCGGAGCGGAGCGCGGGAGAGTCCCGCGCTCCGCTCCGCAAAGCCTCCGCGTCGCGGCTAACCCCTATACTTCTTGCATGAGGATCGTGTCGATCACCGCCGGGGCCGCGGGCATGTTCTGCGGCAGCTGCCTGCACGACAACGCCATCGCCGCCGCCCTGCACGCCCTCGGCCACGACGCACTGCTCGTCCCCACCTACACCCCGATTCGCACCGACGAGCCGGACGTCAGCCACCGCCGCGTCTTCCTCGGCGGGCTGAACGTCTACCTGAATTACAAGTCAGCCCTGTTCCGCCGCCTGCCCCGGTTCGTCCACCGCCTGCTGGACCGCCCCACCCTACTCCGCGCCCTGTCCCGGTTCACCGCCACGCCGGACTACGCCGCCCTCGGCGAGATCACCCTGACCATGCTCCGCGGCGAAGACGGCCGGCAGCGGGAGGAGGTCGAACGGCTGGCCGGGTGGTTGGCCGCGGACGTGAAGCCGGAGATCGTCACCCTGTCCAACGTCCTGCTCTCCGGCATCGCCCCGGCGCTGAAGCACCGCCTCGACGTGCCGGTGCTGGCCTACCTCCAGGGCGACGACATCTTCCTCGACGCCCTGCGGCCCGAACACCGCCGGCAGGCGGTCGAGCTGATCCAGCTCAACGCCCGGCACATCGACGGCTACGTCGCCACCTGCGAGTACTACGCCGACTACATGGCCGACTACCTCGGCCTGCCGCGGGCCGCCGTCGAGGTGATCCTGCCGGGGATCAACCTGACCGGCCACGGCGGCGCTCACGAGCTGCGGACCGAGCCGCCGTACACCGTCGGCTACTTCGCCCGCATCGCCCCGGCGAAGGGGCTGCACGTCCTGGCCGACGCCTACATTCGGTTGCGGCAGATGCCGGGCGTGCCGCCGTGCCGGCTCCGCGCCTCCGGCTGGTTGGGGGCGGAACACAAGCCGTATCTGGAGAAAGTCCGCCGCACGCTCGCCGACGCCGGGCTGGCGGGCGAGTTCGAGTACGCCGATTCGCCCGACCACGCCGCCAAGGTACGGTTCCTGCGGTCGCTCGACGTGATGTCGGTGCCGGCCCCGTACCGCGAGCCGAAGGGGCTGTACGTGCTGGAGGCACTGGCCAACGGCGTACCGGTCGTGCAGCCGAGCCACGGGTCGTTCCCGGAGCTGCTCAACGCCACCGGCGGCGGGCTGCTCGTGACGCCCGACGACCCGGCCGACCTGGCCCGCGGCCTGCACCGCCTGCTGGCCGACCCGGCGCTGCGATTGGAGCTGGGGCGGAAGGGCCGGGAGGCGGTCCACGAGCACTTCTCCGCCGCCGGAGAGGCCCGCCGCACGGTCGAGATCTTCCGCCGGTACGCCAGCTAACCCCGCCGACCGCCCGAGCCCGCACGACCCGCCCGCCTCGCAAATCCGCCCCGCCCGCACGGCCGATTCAGCTTCACGCGCGACGGCACATTTCCCGACAAAACCGCTGACCCACCCCTTGTCCGTCCGCCGGTCCGGGCGGATGGTTGTACGCCGGGCGACCCGCAAGCGGGTACCCCGCCATTGGCCCGGTCATCGTGAGGACGCATCAGGGAGGGACCGATGGGACGGACGAACGACGGGGGGCCGGGGGCGGTACGCCTGCGGCTGACCCCGCTGGAGGACCGCACTCTCCCGGCGTCGGGCGTGGCCGCCAGCCTCAGCTCCGGGCTGCTGCGGATCACCGACTACAAGGCCGCGGACGCGCTCGTCCTCCACCAGACGCCGACCGGCGTCACCGTGGACGCGACCGACACGCACCAGGTCTACACCGGCGTCAGCCGGGTGACCGTGGACGTGCAGAACACCGACAGCGTGACCAACGACGTGACCGGCCTGGCCGGCACGCCGCCGCGGTCGGTCTACCTGAGCCGGCGGGACCCGACCGGGACCAAATTCATCTGGGCCGGCAACCTGGCCGCCGGCGCCACGTCCGCCGTGACGGTCGTGACCCCGCCCCCGCCGCCGACCCGCGACTGGTTCGACCTGGCGCTCAACGACGCCGGCCTGCGGTCGAAGGCCCGCGTCGCCGCCGGGGACGGCACCCTCGACCGCATCGACATGCTCGCGCTGTTCGCACAAGTTGCCTACGACGGGGCGGTCAGCGCTAACGAGATCCACGACCTGAAGACCCTGGAAAACCCCGACTGGACGGCCCGCGGCGCCCTGCCGAACCAGCCGAAGTTCGCCATGCCCGCCCCGGTCCGCGGGTTGACGAGTGCCGTCGTGGACGGCGACCCGGCCAACGCCACCTACCAGGGCGCCCCGCTGGGCAACATCCAGGCCGGGGCGTCCGCCGCCCAGTTCCAGAAGCTGGTTAACAAGTGGTTCCGCGGCCTGGACCGCCCGCAGGCCGCCCCCGGCACCACCTACCAGAAGGCGGCCGGCAACCTGTTCGTCAACGGCCCGGCCGTCAACGACGTCCGCCAAGGAGAGCTGAGCGACTGCTACTTCCTCGCCGCCCTCAGCGAGCTGGCCCAGGACCGGCCGCAGGCGATCAAGGACATGTTCACCGACAACGGCGACGGCACGTTCACCGTCCGCTTCTTCGACGGCGGCACGGCGAAGTACGTCACCGTGGACCGGTACCTGCCGACGGATTCGTCGGGCCGGCTCGTCTACGACGGGTTCGGGGCGACGGCGTCCAACACCGGCAACGAGCTGTGGGCGGCGCTGGCCGAGAAGGCGTACGCCCAGCTCAACCAGTCCGGATGGACGGAGCAGGACGGCACCAACCGCTACGCCGGCATCGAGGACGGGTACAGCGACACGGTGATGATGCAGGCGACCGGCGGCGTGGCTGCGTGGACGTCGATCATCCGGGCGACGGCGGCGCAGCTGCAGACGGCCGCCGCGTCCGGCAAGCCGACCGTGCTCAACTCCCGCCCGACGCCGGGCAACGGCGTCGTCGCCAACCACACCTACCCGGTCGTCGGCTACGACGCCACGACTCAGAAGTTCAACCTCTACAACCCGCAAGGCAGTTTCATCCAGCTCACATGGACCCAGATCACGCAGAGCTTCAGCGGGTTCTGGCAGCTCCAGTAGCGGTCACGCGACAACGCGACGTTCGCCAAACGGCGGGGTTCATCCCCGCCGTTTTCGCTTCTTGCCCGCACGACTTCCCCGACCGGCACATCTTCCCACCGATCCCTTGCCCCGCCGGCCGTCCCGACTGACACGTTCCATCCAATCCCTGCGACGCGCATAGACTGCCCGCCGCGGCCGACTTTTCCGGCCGAACGCGATTCCCGGCGCTTGAGTCCGGCCGCGGATGTAGTCCATTTATCGCAGGTCGCGATTGTGCGGCCTATCCCGACGCGACCGGACACCTGTGACACGACACCTTTGAGGGATCTATGCGGACGCCGCGCACCCGCTCCGCCCGTTCCGCCCGACTGCTCTTGACGCCGCTGGAGGACCGCACGGTACCCACCGCCGGGCTGGCCGTCACGTTCAGCGGCGGCATCCTCCGCGTCACCGACTGGCGGCCGGGCGACACGGTCGCCGTCCACCAGATGACCTCCGGCGTCACCCTGGACGCGGCCGGCGGCCACCAGACGTTCGCCGGCGTCGGCCGAGTGCTGCTGGACGTGCAGGGCGACGCCCGCGTGACCAACGACGTGAGCGGCCTGGGCGGGGCGGCGCCGCGCGAGGTCTACCTGAGCCGCCGCGACGCGACCGGCACCAAGTTCGCCTCGACCGGCGACCTCGCCCCCGGCGCCACGTCC
Source organism: Gemmataceae bacterium (assembly GCA_036406755.1). GTDB lineage: Bacteria > Planctomycetota > Planctomycetia > Gemmatales > Gemmataceae > DASXAN01. Next base: position 2,369 of record DASXAN010001437.1, on the reverse strand, counting down.
GGACCGGCGGCCCCGGTTGCACCCACCCCGCCACAGCCGCCGGTGCCGACACCGTCCAAAAAGGACTGGTTCGACGCCGCCGTATCCGACCTCAATCTCCGCAGCCTAACTCGGTCGCTGGCCGTGGACGGGTCGCTGGGCCGATCCGACTGGCTGCAACTGTTCGCCGAAGTCGGGGCCGACGGCACGGTGAGTTCGGCCGAGTACCACGACCTCGGCGACCTGTTGCACACGAACCGCGTGACGTTCAGCACCACGGTCGGGTTCACGCTCCCGGACGCGGTGCGGGTGCTGGCCGGCAAGGTCGTGGACGGCGACCCGGCCAACGCCCGCTACCAGGGGGCCGCCCTCGGCAACCTCCGGGCCGGCAGCGCCGCCGGGCAGTTGCAGAAGCTGGTCGGTAAGTGGTTCCTCGGCACCGACCACCCGCAGGCCGCGGCCGGGATGACCTACCGCGTCGTCGGCGGGGCCCTGTTCGTCAACGGGGCCGCCTACGCCGACGTGCGGCAGGGGCAGGTCGGCGACTGCTACTTCGTCGCGGCCCTGGCCGAGATCGCCAAGGACTCCCCGCAGGCGATCCGGCAGATGTTCACCGACAACGGGGACGGCACGTTCACGGTCCGGTTCTACCACAACGGCAAGACCGACTACGTCACCGTGGACCGCGCCCTGCCGACGACGTCCGCCGGCACCGCCGAGTACGCCAGCTTCGGCGGCCGGTACGACAACGGCGGCAACGAGCTCTGGGTGGCCCTGGCCGAAAAGGCGTACGCCCAGCTCAACGAGGCCGGTTGGCTCGGCCACGCCGCGGCCAACTCCTACGCGGCGATCGACGGCGGCTACTCCGACCTGGCGATCGAGCACGTCACCGGCGTGTCGAGCGGGTGGAAGTGGGTGCAGAACGCCACGCCGACGGACCTCATTTCCGCGGCCAACTCCGGCCGGTACACCGTCCTCGGGTCGAAGCAGACTGCCCCCGGCAACGGCGTGATCGCCAGCCACGGGTACGCCCTGGTCGGGTACAACGCCGCGACCGGGCGGTTCACGCTCTACAACCCGTGGGGCAGCACGATCGCGCTGACGTGGGCCCAAATCCAGCAGAGCTTCAACGGCTTCTGGCAGGCGGGCCTGTGAGTTAGGCGGCGCTTCGCTAGACATAGCCACATGGCCACGCCGTTCCGCGTCACCCGCCGCGTCGAGTTCCACGACACCGACATGGCCGGCATCGTCCACTTCAGCAACTTCTTCTGCTACATGGAGTACGCCGAGGTCGAGCTCCTGCGATCCAAGGGCCTGACCGTGTCCTGGCGCGAAACCAACGGCGAGCGGATCGGGTTCCCGCGGGTGTCGGCTACCTGCGACTACCGCCGGCCGGTGCGGTTCGACGACGTGCTGGAGATCGCCGTCACGATCGGCCGGGTCGGCCGGCGGTCGGTGACGTATGAGTTCGAGTTCTTCTGCCGCGGCGAGGCCGTCGCCCAGGGCAAGGTGAGTGCGGCGTACTGCCTGAAGCACGCCGACGGCCGGCTGGAGGCGATCGACATCCCGGCCGACATGCGGGCGAAGCTGGAAGGATAGCCGCTTGCGGCTAAGCGGGCCGTTGCTCGCATAGCCGCAAGCGGCTTAACGTTGATACACTGTCCCCGTGGCCCTCGACGTCGACCACCTCGGTAAGGACTACCCCACCCGCGCCGGCCCCCTCTGTGTGCTGCGGGACGTGACCTTCCACCTCGACCGCGGCGAATCCCTGGTGGTCATGGGGCCGAGCGGGTCGGGCAAGTCCACGCTGCTGCACCTGCTCGGCACGCTCGACCGGCCGACCCGCGGCACCGTCCGCCTGGACGGTCAGGACCCGTTCGCCCTGCCCGAGCCGCAGCTGGCCGACTTCCGCAACCGCCACGTCGGCTTTGTCTTTCAGGACCACCACCTCCTGCCGCAGTGCACGGTGCTGGAGAACGTCCTGATCCCGACGCTCGTCAGCGACCCGTCCAGGTCGGCGGACGTGGAGGCGTGGGCGAAGGAACTGCTGGAGCGGGTCGGGCTGACCGGCCGGCTGGACCACCGGCCGGCGGAGCTGTCCGGCGGCGAGCGGCAGCGGGTCGCGGTGGCCCGGGCGCTGGTCCTACGGCCGGTGCTGCTCTTGGCCGACGAGCCGACCGGCAACCTGGACCGGTCCACGGCGAAGGCGGTCGGCGAGCTGCTGCTGGACCTGCACCGGCAGGAGCGGACGGTGCTGGTGGTGGTGACGCACAGCCCGGAGCTGGCCCGGCTGTTCCCGCGGCAGACCGAGATGGCAGACGGGACGCTGCAACCGGTCACGTGACGCCGCGACCCGAGTCTACGAGGGGAGCGCTCCCCGCGTAGACTCG
>DASXAN010001436.1:0-3741 GCA_036406755.1 Gemmataceae bacterium | reverse complement strand
TGGCGGCGGCGGCACCACCGGTGCCGCCGCCGCCGGCGGCGCCGCGGGCCCCACCTGCTGGTTGAACGTTTGATTCACCAGCGGGGCGCCGGCCGGGGCGGTCCAGGTGACCGTCGTGCCCTGTCCCCCGCCGGCCTGGGTGTTCGGGTTCGTGGTCCCTCCGAGCGGTTGGCCGGGGGCCGCGAGCCCCGTCGCGACGGCGCCGGCCGGCACGAGGACGCCGCCCGGCCCGGCGAGTACCCGGCTCTGAATCTTCGGCCGCACCGCCTCGTGCTTGCCGCCGAACTTGAACAGGTTGAACTCCTTCGACGGCCGGCAGTCGCCGCAGTCCACCTGAACCTGATTCTGATTCTGGCTCACCCCGCCGGCCGGGACCGCCGGCGCGACGCCGCCGGCCTGCGTCGTCGGCGGGACGGTCACGAGGGCCGGGCTGGTCGGGGCCACGCCGAAGATGCCGGCCACCGCCGCCCGGGCCACCGACGTGTCGACGGCGACGGCCCCGGCCGCCCCGCCGCCGGACTGGGTGGTCGTCCCGGGCGGGGGTGTCGTCCCGGTCGGCGGCGGCGCGACGACCGGCGGCACCAGGTCGTAGGTGGCCTTTTCGAGCCCGAGGGCTTCGCGGTTGAAGCACAGGTGGACGATCTCCGTCCACTCCATTTGCCCGTCCGGCGTCAGGTGCGGCTCGTAGACGTGGATCTCGGCGAATTGCGGAATCACCATCGGCTCCCGGTCGTGCGGCAGGTCCTCGATCACCCGGGACATCCGCGTCACCGCCGGACTGCCGGCCGGCACGCCGCCCCCGGCCTGGGTGGTGCCGGCCACCTTGGCGAGGTCCGCCGCCGCGTGCAGGATGTCGGCGGCCGCCTGCCCGCCGAGCCGGGTCGAGATGCCCGACGCGAGGATGTTCTGCGCCGTCGAGCTGTCCTTGATGTAGAACGGGCCGATGCCGGTGAACTGCCAGCCGTTGACCAGGTTCATCGCCGCCCGGATTTCGCCCGGACCGCCGTGGATGCGCAGCCCGTACTTCTGGGTCAGGTCCGGGACGAACACGATCTGGTACGTGTAGAACGTCGCCGGCGTCAGGCCGTCCGCCGGGGCCACCCCGGGACTGATCGGCGCCCCCTCCGAGTGCATGTACGGGGCCGACTTGAGGGCGGTGCCCGACCCGGCCTCCCCGCCGCCGGCCTGGGTGGGGCCTTTCGCGTCCGCGCTGGCCGGCGTGTTGAGCCCGGCGAAATTCGTCCGGGCGTTCAGGTCGGCGTACTTCGCCTGGTCGTCGAACCCGATCGGGATGGGCGGCGAGTCCGTCAGCCCGGTCTTGGCCTCCTCGATGTTCCGGAAGTTCTTGGACACGATCAGGAGCGGCTTGGGTAGGTAGAACGGGATGCCCGCCTCCCTGGGCTTGCCGCACTTGTCCACGTCGCACGGGTTCAGGGAGACGGCCGTCACCTCCGCCTGCTTGCACGCCCAGAGGATGCCGGGCGCACACCCGGTCACATACGGTAACAGACTGGCGACGACGACGGGCGCAAGGAACCGGGCGTTCATGACCACCTTCCTGGGTCAAGGCGGGGGCGATTCCCGCGGCGGCTCCATCCGGACGTGAGCAATGCGAATGGGACCGCCATGGACACGGATGCCGATTTGCAGACGGGTCGGTCCGTACGCCGACGCCTCTTTTCATCGGGCGTACGCCGGGGGGTTGTGCAGTCTTTTTCGAGGCTAACGGTTACGCGTGCGGCGCCGACGGACCGGCGGGCTCAGGGAACCTGGACCAGCCTCGGCAGCTTGCCCACCTCGCCGCGGCCCCGAGCGCCGCGCCGCAGTCGCTCGCCGGGCCGACCGCCACGGACCACGACCGGCGTCGGGGCGTTACGGCGTGCCGCGGCTTCAATGCCGCCCGGCCAGGGCGGACGCCCCGTGGACGGCCTCCAGCACCTGCCGGTTCCGCAGCCGGGCGCTCTCCCCGCCCCGGCCCCCCTCCGCCGTCAGCAGCCCCACCCCCGACACCTGCCACGCCGCCCCGTCGAACCACACCGTGCTCACCTTGTCCGACCGCCCAGGAGGCGCATGAGGACATGATCGGGCACACGGCGAGTGCGGCGGCGCCGTGGTACGTGGTGCCGGCGGACCACAAGTGGTTCACGCGGCTGGTGGTGCCGGGGGCGTTGGTGGACGCGCTGGACGGCTTGGGGCTGAGCTACCCGAAGGTGACGGCGGCGCAGCGGCAGGCGCTGAAGGCGGCCCGGATGGAGCTGGCGAAGTAAGCTGGAGCCGATGCCTGGCTCGCTGGGGCGCGGTCGCATCGGATCGGCCCAGCCGAAGTTACAGGGTCTTACTTGCGATCGCCGGGGGTTTTCTTGTCGAAGTAGCCCGGTAGGTTGTAAATCCGCATCCCGTCCGGCCGGTAGTGGTAGCTCTTGAAGTCAGTTATTGTGCTGCCGAGTTCCGGGACAAAACTCCCCTTCCCGTCCAGCTTGCCGGCGATGAGCATTCCTGACCGATACTCGTACACTTTGTCAGTACCCGAGTTGACGACCGGCGGGCCGCTAATTCTCAGGCCAGGATGTTGTTGCTCCTTTGGCAGCGGGTGGAAGTTGCCGTGAGCATCCAATCGGCCGTCCACGACCTTGCCGTCTTGCAGCATGGCGACCGGCTTGGAAGCGTCGGGAGTGAACTGGTATTCGGGTGCTGGCGGCTGCGGGTTAACCCTGTCAACGGCCACCGCCGCCTCGCTCACCACCACAGACAGCAGGACAACAGCGACACTACGGAGCATAGACCTGAGCCCTCCTAACGGATCTTGAGCGCGGAATTGGCTAACGGACCAACGACGACCGGGTCGGTATGGCTACGGTGGAATGCGGGCTCTGTAGAGACTCCGGAAGGGGGAGCAACGATATGAGTTACGCCTTGGCCCGCGACAAACGTATCAGCGCGAAAATACGCGTTCCAGTCGCGCGTTCCGATCGTGTAGAGGATTGAATCCCCGCCCGGAGGAGCCGGGAACCGCCATACTGAATAAAGCCGAAACTGGTCCCAGACGTCCACCTGCGTGAGGAACTGATTGATCGCGTTATTCGGATTGTTCGGATCGGCGATCAGATTGAAGCCGGGAGTATCGTTGGCGGTAATCAGCTGCATGTTTGCGTTGTCAATGACATACCGCGTCTGGAAATCCCAATCCGGCGGTGGGGGGTTTGCATTCTTGTCCAAGAGGGGAAAGGTACTCCCAGGGTCGGGCAGGATATCCATGCTCGGCAGTCCGCTTGCCTGGGTGAAAACGAACCCGGCCCCTGCGCCATCGGCATTGTTGTCAACGTTGAGAACGTTGTGGATGAAGATGACATTCCCAGAAACGCCTGTCCGAGTCACTTGCGCATCGAAGATCGCGCCGCCGTTGCCGTTTTGGCCCAAGGCCGTCATACCCGACCGGCCATCCGTCCCGTTTGTGAACCCCACAAGGCCCGGTGTGATGTTCATGAAATCGATGACGGGGGTTACAGTGACCTTAACCCGATCAGCCCCTGCATCGATGGGAACCCCACAGGGCGAGATGAACAGGTATGTCAGGCTGACCTCGCTCTCCCGCAGTGCCGCGCCGGGTTCGGTTCCCTCCACGTAGACCCTCGTCGGGAGATTGGCTTGGGTGTATGTCCCCTCGGCCCGATCCGTCCGCAGATTGTCCTTCCACACCTTGATCTGGCCGTAGCCGCTGTCAGTGCTGGTCAACACGAAAAA
>DASXAN010001435.1:0-3728 GCA_036406755.1 Gemmataceae bacterium | reverse complement strand
CGACATCCTGCACGTGCTCAACTTCGGCATCGAGGGCACGTCGATGCCGTCGTTCAACATCCTCCCCGAAGACGAGCGCGAGAACCTGGCCAGCTATGTCATCCACCTGAGCCTCCGCGGCGAGGTGGAATACCGGACGATGACCGACCAGCTCCGCCTGCTGGCCGAGAGCAAGGGCAGCGAGGCGGCCGACCGGCCGCGGTTCGTCGCTCAGCTCCGCGACGACTTGAAGACGCCGACCATGCGGCAAGCGATGGAAGACAACCTGGCCCTGGCGGCCGGCTGGTGGGTGACCGCGCAGAAGCCGGAGTCGGAGATCAAGCCGGGGCCGTACACGGTCGGGGCCGACGACCCCGACTTCCTCAAGTCGGCCGCCCGCGGGGGCAAGATCTTCCTCGGCAGTTGCATCCAGTGCCACCAAAACTACGGCCGCGAGGCGAACCTGACGTACGACGCCTGGGGCACGATCGTCCGCGGCCGGAACCTGTACGACGGCATCTACCGCGGCGGCCGGCGGCCGATCGACCTGTTCAACCGCGTCTACGGAGGGATCGAGGGGGCCGGCATGACGGCGTACAAGGACATCAAGGCCAGCCTCAACCCGCAGGACCTGGGGGTGTCGGCCGCCGACTGGGAGCGGGTCGACCCGCTCTGGGACATCGTCAACTTCCTCCGGGCCATCCCGTACCGCGACGTACGCGAGAAGCTCCGCGGCGAGCCGTACAAGGTCAACCTGCCGGAATGACACTGTTTGGCCGCGACCCGAGCCTTCGAGCGGAGCGCGGCTGAGAGCGCTCCCCTCGAAGGCTCGGGTCGCGGCTAAACGAAAACGGAGTTCCGTCCGATGCGACATTTTTGGGGCATCCTGTTCGCCGTGGTGCTGATCGCGGCGTTCGCGCTGACCGCGGTCGCGCCGGCCATGGGGTGGTGGCTGCCGCGGGGCGTGTCGTCCTACAGCGGCCACATCGACACCCTCTTCTACTGGATCCTCGGCGTCACCGCCTTCTTCTTCGCGCTGACCGAAGCCGTCCTGGTGTACAACATGGTCCGCTTTGCCGGCGAGCCGGGCCGCAAGGCGGAATTCACCCACGGCAACCACCGCCTGGAGATGCTCTGGACGGTCATCCCCGGCATCATCCTGTTCCTCCTGGCCGTGCTCCAGATCAACGTCTGGGCCGACATCAAGTACCCGACCCACATGGCGGCCATGGTCGAGAGCGACCCGTCGCACATCCTGCCGATGGAGGTCACCACCCGCCAGTGGGAGTACCGCGTCCGCTACCCCAGCCCGGAGCGGCTGGAGACGTGGAAGGACAAGGCGACGGCCGTGAAGGAGTACCACGGCCGCCTGCCGGAGCGGCGGGACGACGTGTTCGACGTGAACAGCGTCCACACCTGGAAGGGCCAGAAGACGGTCGTCTTCCTGCGGACGCGGGACGTCGGCCACGCCTTCTTCGTCCCGGTCCTGCGGGTCAAACAGGACTCGATGCCCGGGCGGACGATCCCGCTGTGGTTCGACGCCACCGAGTCGAACACGGCCAAGGTCGGCAACGAGTGGCGGGACGGCAACGGCAAGGACGACCCGGCCTACGTCTGGGACCTGGTGTGCACGCAGTACTGCGGGTCGCGGCACTCGATGATGCGGGGCAAGCTGTTCGTCCACCCGACCCGCGAGGACTTCCTGGACTGGCTGCGGGCGCAGCAGCGGGAGTACTCGCCACCGCCGGCGGCCCCGGCGGCCGCCGCGGAGTAGGTGAGATTCAATCGACCCCCCCGGGGCCCCGGGTGGGCCTTGACCGAATTTGACTTCCGAGCGTCGAGGAACGCGTCATGAGCGTGAGCCACCCCCACGACACCGGTCACGGCCACGGCCACGAACTGGGGTTCATCAACAAGTACATCTTCTCGACCGACCATAAGATCATCGGGATCCAGTTCATCATCTCGTCGATCATCTTCCTGCTCCTGGGCGGGTTCCTCGCCCTGGGCGTGCGGACGCAGCTCGGCTGGCCGGACGCCGAAATCCCGATCCTCGGCAAGTGGCTCTGGCCCGGCAGCGCCGGCCACAAGATGCCGCCGGACACCTACAACATGCTGTTCACCATGCACGCGTCGGTGATGATCTTCTTCGTCATCATCCCGTTCCTGACCGGCGGGTTCGGCAACTTCCTCATCCCGCTGCAGATCGGCGCCGACGACATGGCGTTCCCCAAGCTGAACATGATGTCGTACTGGACCATGTGGCCGGCCGGGATCTGCATGCTGCTCAGCTTCACCGTCTTCGGCGGGGCCGCGTCCAACGGCTGGACCTCCTACCCGACGATTTCCAGCATCGTCATGCCGGCCGGCAGCGGCGTCGTCTCGCCGGCGAACATGGGGTCCGGGTGGGGGCAGACGCTGTGGCTGATCGGCCTGCTGGGCGTCGGCGTCTCGTCCATGATGGGGTCGATCAACTACATCACGACGATCATCAACATGCGGGCCCCCGGCATGACGCTGTTCCGCATGCCGATGTCGGCCTGGTCGCTGTTCATCACCGCCCTGCTCCAGGCCGTCGCCCTGCCGGTCCTGACCGTGGCCCTGATCCTGCAGCTTCTGGACAAGACGGCCAACACCTGCTTCTTCCTGCCGCCGACCGGGGCGGTGTTCGGCAACCTGTCCACCGGGCCCGGCGGCGGCCAGCCGATCCTTTGGCAGCACCTGTTCTGGTTCTACTCGCACCCGGCCGTGTACATCATGATCCTGCCGGCCATGGGCATGGTGAGTGACATCATCTCGACGTTCGCCCGCAAGCCGCTGTTCGGCTACCGGCCGATGGTGTACTCGATCGCCGGCATCGCCGGGCTGGGGTTCATCGTCTGGGGCCACCACATGTTCCAGAGCGGCATGGACCCGCGGCTCGGGACCGGGTTCATGCTGGCGACGATCATGATCGCCCTGCCCAGCGCGGTGAAGACGTTCAACTGGCTGGGCACCACTTGGCGGTCGAACCTCCAGTTCACCACCCCGATGCTGTGCGCCCTGGCGTTCGTGGCCATGTTCATCATCGGCGGCCTGTCCGGCCTGTTCATGGCGGCCACGCCGGTCGACATGTACATCCACAACACCTACTTCATCGTCGCCCACATCCACTACGTGCTGTTCATGTCGAGCGTGTTCGGCATCTTCGGCGGGCTGTACTTCTGGTTCCCGAAGATGTTCGGGCGGATGATGAACGAGTTCTGGGGGAAGGTGCATTTCGGCATCACGTTCGTGGCGGCCAACTGCACGTTCTACCCGATGCACATTCTCGGGGCCGGCGGCATGGTCCGGCGGTACGCCATGCCGGCGGACGCCGGCTACACGCACGCCATGCAGCCGCTCAACACGTTCATCAGCATCTCGGCGTTCGTGATGGGGGCGGCGACGCTGATCTTCGTGGCGAACTTCGTGTACAGCCTGTTCTTCGGCCCGCGGGCGGGCCGCAACCCGTGGCGGGCGAACTCGCTGGAGTGGAGTGCCGCGTCGCCGCCGCCGCACGGCAACTTCGAGCGGACGCCGATCGTCGTCCGCGGCCCGTACGAGTACGCCGACCCGGCCTACGCGGCCGGTGACGACCACGCCATGCAGGCGGCGAACTTCCCGGACGAGCACGAGCCGCGGCCGGCGACGGCGGCCCCGGTGCACGCATAGGCGGTTTTCGTTTCGCCGCGCGGCGCAGCTAAGCGCGCTTAGCTGCGCCGCGCGGC
>DASXAN010001434.1:0-2082 GCA_036406755.1 Gemmataceae bacterium | reverse complement strand
CCGGGGGCGGTGAAGGTGTAGCCACCGCTCACCGTGCCGCTACCGCCGGCCTCGGCGACCGAGCCGGCCGTCGTGACCGCGTCGAACGTCCACGCGGCGGTGTGGGTGTCGGCCGGGCCGGCGTCGGCGAAAGCGGCGGTGAACGTGATCGGCGTGCCGACCGTAAACACCGAACCCGGCGCCGGACCGGTGATGGTCACGTCCGGGGCGAGGTTGTTGACCGTCAGGCTGGTACCGGCGGACGTTCCGGCACTCGCGTCGGAGACGGTGACGTTGATCGGATAGATGTCGAAGGCCGTGCCGGTCGGGCTGTCGTCCGGGTACAGGTGGCCGGCGCTGAAGGTGGTGACGCCGGCCGCCAGGGTCAGCGTCGTGGCGCCCTCGCCGGGGCCCCAGTTGATGACCACGGTGTGCGCGTCGCCGGCGTCGGGGTCGGTGAAGGAGCCGTTGACCGTCACTGTCCCGCCCTCATCGATGGCGGAGGCGCTCGGCGTGAGGACCAGGTTCGACGGCGGGGTGTTGGGCGGGGCGAGGGCGGTCAACACGACGTCATTGCCCGTGCCGCCGACGTAGCTGATGCGGAATAGCCCTCCACCGGCCGTGAAGGTGGCCCCTTCGGCGAGCCCGGCGAACGTGCCGACGACGGCATCGCCGCCGTCGTTGGCGATCACGATGAAGGTGTCGCCGACGTTCGGGGCGAAGCCGCCCACCAGGGCGACGTTGAGCGTGCCCCCGAGCCCGACGCCGCCGACAACATTCAGCTGGTCGAACTGCGTGCCCGCGCCGGGGCCGCCGATTTCGATGTTGAGGACACCGGCCGCACCCTGGTTGTAGTTGCCGGTGATGCCGACGGTCCCGGGCGACGAAACGCCGGGGCTCACCTGCCCGCCGGCGTTCGTGACGTTGCCGGTGACGGTTCCCGAGCCGGTGAGGGAACCGCCGTTGATGGTGACGCCGCTCGTGGCGTTCAATGCCCCCCCGGCGAGGCTCGTGCTGCCTGCCGACTGCGTGTAACTGGTCGCGGTCAGACGGCCGGCCGAAGCGATGGTCACGGCGCCGGCATTGGTGCCGCCCACGTCCAGGCTGAGCGTGCCGCTTTGCAGGTCCACGACGCCGCTGTTGTTGAAGCCCGCGGTGAAGCTCGTGACGCCGTCGCCGGCGGCCCCGGCCCGCTTGACGAACGTCCCCAGGTTGTTGAACGCGGTGGGGGAGCCGCCGCCGTGAACGTCGTTGTTGCCGTCGACGGTCAAGGTGCCGCCGGCCAGGTTGTTGAAGATGGCGTTACTGATGGTGAGTGCGTTGCCGGCGACGCCGCTGTAGGTGGCGATGGCGGCGTTGTTGAGCGTGCGGCCGTTCAGGACGCTCAGGTTGCCGGTCATGGTCAGGCCGCCGTCGGCGTTGGTCACGCCGCCGCCGAGCATGACGCCGCCGGACCAGGTGGTCGGGCCGCTCACGTTGACCGTGCCGCTGCCGCCGAGCGTGCCGCCGGTCATCAGCAGCGTCGCCGCGGTGGCGGCGGTGTTGAAATTGTGGGTGCCGCTGACGATCTGGGCGGCACCGGTGACCGTGTACGTGCTGCCCGCGTTGAAGTTCGTGGTGCCGCTGCCCCCGTGGACCACCAGTCCCGCGACCGTGACGTGCGCGCCGGCGTTGAAGTTGTGCGTCCCACCCGTGGCCAACTGGAGCGTGGTCCCGGCCTGGGTAACGAAGTCACCCGTGCTGGTACTGACGCCGGCACCTTCCAGGGAGAGTGTGCCTGTTTGCAGCTCGACCAGGCCGCTGTTGTTGAAAGCCGTGCCGAAGCTCGTGACGCCGTCGCCGGTGGCCCCGGCCCGCTTGACGAACGTCCCCAGGTTGTTGAACGCGGTCGGGGAGCCGGCGCCGTGAACGTCGTTGTTGCCGTCGAGGGTCAAGGTGCCGCCGGCCAGGTTGTTGAAGGTGGAGTTCGAGATGGTGAAGGCGTTGCCGGCGACGCCGCCGTAGGTGGCGGCGGCGGGGTTGTTGAGGGTGCGGGCCAGCAGGCTCAGGTTGCCGGTCATGGTCAGGCCGCCGTCGGCGTTGGTCACGCCGCCGCCGAGCATG
>DASXAN010001433.1:0-5074 GCA_036406755.1 Gemmataceae bacterium | reverse complement strand
CGTTCCCAGGCTCTGCTTGGGAACGAGGAGGAGGTTAGTCCTGTAGGTTCGCGATGATCTGCTGGCTGATCGTCGCGGTCGTCCCGTCGCCGCCGAGGTCGCGGGTCAGGCCGGCGCCGCTCTTCAGCGTGCGGATGACGGCCCGCTCGATCCGCTTGCCGGCGTCCCGCCGGCCGATGTGGTCCAACATCATGGCCGCCGACCGGATCACGGCGATCGGGTTGGCCACCCCCTTGCCGGCGATGTCCGGGGCCGACCCGTGGACCGCCTCGAACACCGCGTCCCGGGCGCCGACGTTCGCCCCCGGCACCAGCCCCAGCCCACCGACCAGGCCGGCGCACAGGTCGCTGATCACGTCGCCGAACAGGTTTTCCATCACCAGCACGTCGAACCGATCCGGGTGCAGAACCAGTTCCATGCACAGGTTGTCGATCCGCCGCTCCTCGAAGTCGATGAATGGGAACTCGTCGGCCACCCGGCGGGCGCAGTCGAGGAACAGCCCGTCGCTCAGCCGCAGGACGTCGGCCTTGTGGCAGAAGCTCACCTGCCGCCGGCCCTCGCGGCGGGCCAGCTCGAACGCGAACCGCACGATCCGCTCCGCTGCCGGCCGCGTCACCACCCGCAGGCTTTCGACGACGCCGGGGACGACGACGTGCTCCTGGCCCGAGTAGAGTCCTTCCGTGTTCTCGCGGACCACGACGAGGTCCACGCCGGAATAGGGGCTCTTCACGCCCGGCAGGGTCCGCACCGGGCGGACGCTGGCGTACAGGTCGAGCCCCTGCCGCAGCCGGACGTTGATCGACCGGTAGCCCTTGCCGACCGGCGTGGTACACGGCCCCTTCAGGGCGACGCGGTGCTTGCGGATCAGGTCGAGGGTGGATTCGGGAAGGGGGTCGCCGAGTTGCTCGGCGGCACCGAGGCCGGCCGGGGCGACGACCCAGTCGAGGGCGACACCGGCCGCGGCGACCACGTCCTGAGCGGCGCGCGTCACCTCCGGGCCGATGCCGTCGCCTGGGATGAGGACTACCTGCATACGCACCCCCGCCAATCGTAGCTCGCCGGGGTCATGCTAGTGGCAGTCGGCATCCCATCCAGGGCCGAAAACAGTGTCGCCGCGGCCGGACGGCGCGGTTTTGAGGCCCCGCCCGGCCGCGGCGAGCTGCCGTCCGCGTCCCGCTAGTGCGTCGCGTCCTTGATGTCGCGGCCCAGGTCCTTGACCTTGTTGCCGACGGCCGTGCCGGCCTCCTCGACGCGGTGCTTGGCCTTCTCGCCCAACTCCTCCGCCTTGTCCTTCATCCGGTCCACACTGTCCTTCGCCTTCTCGGCGGCGTTGTCGATGTTGCGGTCAATGTTGTCGGCCACGGTACACCTCCGTTGGTGGATGGGCGGTCACTACCCGGGCGGCGGCGCACGTCACCGCCGGTGGAGTGCGACAGTGTCGCAACCGCCGTGCCGGTTCGCACAGCGCCAGCCCCTGAGACTCGCCTTGCGGCAGACTGCGCCAAGCACAAGAATGCCGATATCCGATCGGCCCGCGAACCGCCCGAGGAGCGCCCCGTCATGCACGACACGATCCTGCAATCCGTCGGCCGCACGCCGCTGGTCCGCCTCCGCCACGTCGCCCACGGCCTGACCGTGCCGGTGTACGTCAAGGTCGAGGCGGCCAACCCCGGCGGCAGCATCAAGGACCGGGTGGCCGTCGCCATGATCGGCGACGCTGAGCGGAGGGGCCTGCTCCGGCCGGGCGGGACGATCATCGAGGCCACGGCCGGCAACACCGGCGTCGGCCTGGCGATGGTGGCGGCCGTCAAGGGCTATCGCTGCATCTTCGTCCTCCCGGACAAGATGAGCAGCGAGAAGATCAGCCTGCTGAAGGCCTACGGGGCCGAGGTGGTTGTCACGCCGACGGCCGTCGCCCCGGACTCCCCGGAGAGCTACAACGGCGTGGCCGACCGGCTCTCCCGCGAAATCCCCGGGGCGTGGCGGCCGAACCAGTTCGTCAACCTGTCCAACCCGGAGATCCACTACCGTGCCACCGGCCCGGAGATCTGGCAGCAGACCGAGGGGCGGGTGACTGTGTTCGTCAGCGGCGTCGGCACCGGCGGTACGATCTCCGGCGTCGGCCGCTACCTCAAGGAGCAGAACCCGGACGTCAGAATCATCGGCGCCGACCCGGAGGGGTCGGTGCTGTCCGGCGGCACCGGCAAGCCCTGGAAGGTCGAGGGCATCGGCGAGGATTACGTGCCCAAGACGTTCAACAGCCAGGTGGTGGACGAATGGGTGCGGGTGCCGGACACGGAGTCCTTCCAGGTGGCCCGCGACATCGCCCGGCGGGAGGGGATTCTCCTGGGCGGGTCGAGCGGCACGAACGTGGCCGCCGCCCTGCGGTACGCCCGCCGGCTGACCGGTGACCACCTCGTCGTCGCCATCGGGGCCGACACCGGCCGGAATTACCTGAGCAAGTTCTACGACGACGCCTGGCTGGCCGAGAACAAGCTGACGGCCACCGAACAGCCGGCGTTTTCCGTCGGCGACCTGCTCCGCACTCGCGGCCACCGGGAGCTCGTCACCGTGCCGCAGACGGCGACGGCAGCGGCGGCCATCGAGCTAATGCAGGCCAAGGGTATCTCGCAGCTGCCGGTGCTCGACGGCGGCAAGCCGGTTGGGTCGGTCCAGGAGGTGACGCTGGCCCGGGTGCTGCACGACCACCAAGACCCGGAGCACGTGGCGATCGGCGACATCATGGCCCGGCCGCTGCCGACGGTGGACGTGCGGGTCCATTTGGACGAGGCGTATCGGTTGCTCCTGGCCGGCCACACCGGCGTCCTGGCCGTGCAGGACGGGAGGGTGGTGGACATCGTCACCAGGATCGATCTGATTCAGTACTGGAACCGGGATGAGGCCGGGGCACAGGCGTAAGCCAAAGCCGACGCCGTCCGGACTCGCTGAAAGGAATTCGCCGATGACCGCCGACCACACCGCCCCCGGCTTCGCCACCCGCGCCATCCACGCCGGCCAGGACCCGGACCCGGCCACCGGCGCCACCGTCGTGCCGATCTACGCCACGTCCACCTACACCCAGGCCGCGCCCGGCGACCACAAGGGCTACGAGTATTCCCGCAGCGGCAACCCGACCCGCACCGCCCTGGAGGCCTGCCTGGCGGCGCTGGAGGGCGGCGAGCGGGGGTTGGCGTTCGCCTCCGGCTTGGCCGCGACCACGGCCGTCCTGTCGGTCCTCCGCCCCGGCGACGAAGTGGCCGCCGCCGCCGACCTGTACGGCGGCACATTCCGCCTCCTCGAACGGGTGTTCAAGCCATGGGGACTCATTTCCCGGTACACCGACGACCCATCCGTCGCCGGGTTCGCCAAGATCATCACGCCGAAGACCAAGCTGGTCTGGATCGAGACGCCGACCAACCCGCTGTTGCAGATCATTGACATCGCGGCCGTGGCCGAGCTGGCCCACCGCCACGGGGCGAAGCTGGCGGTCGATAACACGTTCGCCTCGCCGTACCTCCAGCAGCCGCTCGCGCTCGGAGCCGACATCGTCGTGCATAGCACGACGAAGTACCTCGGCGGGCATTCGGACGTGGTCGGCGGGGCGGTCGTCGGGCCGCGGGAGCTGCTGGAGCCGATCAAGTTCTACCAGAATGCGGCCGGCGGCGTGCCCGGGCCGTTCGACGCCTACCTGACCCTCCGCGGTCTCAAGACGCTCGCCGTCCGGATGGACCGGCATTGCGGCAACGCCCGCGAACTGGCCGGGTGGCTGGCGAATCACCCGGCGGTCGCGCACGTCTATTACCCCGGGCTGGCGTCGCACCCCGGCCACGACGTGGCCAAGCGGCAGATGCGCGACTTCGGTGGCATGATCTCCGTCCGCCTGCAGGGTACCGACGCGGCCCGGGCGTTCATGACGCGCACCCGGTTATTCAGCCTGGCGGAGAGCCTCGGCGGGGTCGAGTCGCTGGTTTGCTACCCGGCAACAATGACGCACGCCAGTATCCCCGCCGACGTGCGCAAGGCTCGCGGCGTGGACGACGCGCTCGTACGGCTGAGTGTGGGCATCGAAGACTTGGCCGACCTGCGAGAAGACTTGCGCCAGGCGCTGACGTAAGCGGACGCAACTGGCGGCCGGCATACAATATGCATGGTTCGGCTGGGAACGATTTGCGCGCGGCCCGCATCCAAGTCAGGACGGATGATCCCGCGAAGCCGGAGTATCCGGGCGGGACTGGCGGTCCGTAGCATGCGGCCGGTCCGATTGTGCCGCCGGTGCCGAAGAAATGGGGGTTACCCCCTTGCCACTGCCCGGGGCAAAGGGCACATTGTAGTACGTTCGGCGAACGCCCGACCTGTCCCGCACCGACCGCGATTCATTCGACGTGCGAAATCGGCCCCGGCGACCCGCCCGGCGGGTTTTCCGACAGTGGCGGGGCCTGTCTGGTGAGAGGGCAACCGATGCCGGTCCCCGCCACCCGCGACGAGTTCCTCGACCTGGTTCGCATGAGCGGCCTTGTGGACGACGAGCAGCTCGCCACCTTCACCCGCACCGTCACCGACTCCGGCGTCTCCCTGGACCAGCCCAAGGCGCTGGCCGAGCGGATGATTCGGGAGGGCCTGATCACGTTGTTCCACGCCCGGCAGCTGCTCCAGGGCAAGTGGAAGCGGTTCATCATCAACGGCAAGTACAAGTTGCTGGAGCAGATCGGGGCGGGGGGCATGGGTCAGGTGTTCCTGTGCCGCCACATCTACATGAACCGCCACGTCGCCCTGAAGGTGCTGCCGATCGACAAGCTCAAGGGCGACAAGTCGGCCCTCGAGCGGTTCTACCGCGAGGCCCGCGCCGCCGCCGCGTTGGACCACCCGAACATCGTCCGCGCCTACGACATCGACCACGAGGACATCGACCAGGGCGAATTGCATTACCTGGTGATGGAGTACGTGGACGGGGCCAGCCTCCAGGAGATCGTCGCCCGCCGCGGGCCGATGAACCCGGTCCGCGCCGCCCACTACATCGCCCAGGCCGCGAAGGGGCTGGAGCACGCCCACGAGGCGGGGCTGGTCCACCGCGACG
>DASXAN010001432.1:0-1881 GCA_036406755.1 Gemmataceae bacterium | reverse complement strand
CGTCACCGACCGGCGGGGCCTCGGCTCGCAGATGTCGATCGTGATCTGACGGATCGGCCCGGGGCCGCACTTCCCAACCCACTGCGGCGATAACTCGGTCGGGTCGGGCGTCGCCATCACCTCGCGGGGCACGCACAGCGCGATGTACTTTGGCCGGACGACCGGAGAGATTCGGCGACTGATTTCATTTGCCAGGCTGTGATAGACACTCGGCCACAGGTCGCCCTCCAGGTACGGGTCCATGCCGGGGAACGGGTTCGCCATCGGGCCGCCTCCGCCAACGGGGTCGCCGCCATTGTACCCCGCGGCGGCCGCGTCACGCCATCAGGTAGCCCTTTAGCCGCGTCACCAGGTCGTGGCAGCGGCGGTGCCACCGCGGGTCGTTCGGCAGCGGGCCGGCCGCCGCCCGGAACGCGGCCGTCACCACCAGCCGCCCCTGGCCGCTGCCCGCCCGGACCAGGTGCAGGTCCAGGGCGATCGGCGCGACCGGGATGGGCACCGGCCCGGACTGGCCGTTCAGCCAGCCGAGCACGCTGCTCTTTCGCGGCTGTGGTTGCTGCGGCGGGTCGAACCGCACCCGGATCAACCCCGGCTCGCTGGCCACCACCGTCCCGCCGGCGTCGCCGACGAACCCGCGGATCTTCACCGCCGCGATCGGCTCCGGCATCCACGCCTCCAACCGTTCGACCACCTGCTCCGTGTCGGCGGCCGGGTTAGTGCGGCGGTGGGCGGCGGCGGCTGGGGCCGGCCCCCGCGCCGGGGCGGCCGCCGGCTTCGGGGACGACACCGGCTGGAAGGACCGCTCGTCGAGCTTGACGTCCCGGCCCAGGGCCGCCTGGAACCGACACGCCACCTCGTAAGCCGACTGCGGCCGCTCGTTCGGGTACTTCGCCAGGCACAGCTGCACCAGCTTCTCGACCGCCGGCGGCAGGATGCCCATGCCGGCCTCGCGGAACGACGGCGGCGGCCGGTAGGCGTGCGCCCGCAGCAGGGCCTGCGTGTCGTGGTCCTCGAACGGCAGCCGGCCGGTCAGTAACTCGAACAGGGTCACGCCCAGGCTGTAGATGTCGCCCCGGTGGTCGGACGGGTCGCCGCGGAGCTGCTCCGGGCAGACGTAGGCCGGGGTGCCGGTGGCGTACCGCTCGTCCGAGCCCTGGAGCTGTTCCAGCGAAATGTGCGGCTTGGACTGCAGGGCGGCCAGGCCCAGGTCCATGACCTTGACCCCCTCGGCGGGGCGGTCCGGGCCGGCGACCATGACGTTGGCCGGCTTCAGGTCGCGGTGGATGATCCCGGCCTTGTGGGCGGCGTGCAGGGCCTGGCACAGGGGGATGAGCAGGTCGCCGACGTCGTCGGGGACCAGCAGGCGGCGGTGGTTCAGGACGCGGTCCAGGGCCACGCCGGGGACGAACTCCATGACCAGGCAGGGCACGTCGGGGGAGGCGTCGTAGAGGGCGACGGCGTGCGGGTGGCGGAAGGCCGCCATGAGCTGCATTTCCTGCCGGAACTGGTCGCGGAACCGCGGCCGGGCGGCCGCCCCCTCCGACATGAACTTGACGACGGCCGGGCGGAGTTCGAGCCGGTCCCGGGCCAGCCAGACCTGGCCCATGCTGCCGTGGCCGAGATGCTGGAGCACCTCGTACCGGCCGAGGACGACGCGGCCCTGCATGGTCTGGCACCCGTGAGCGGAGTTTCCCCGGTGCAAACATAGGTCGAAAAACCGGGGCAGTGCAAGCGGCGATGGGGGCCGGGCAGTTTTCCCGGCCGCCCCTGGAGGTCGCCCGCCCGTCTCCATATAATTCCACCCTTGCGGCACTTGCGGTGGCGGCCCGGCGTGGGCCGCCCGAGGCCGCGACAGGCTCCTAACCCCACAAGTCCGCTCTG
>DASXAN010001431.1:0-2094 GCA_036406755.1 Gemmataceae bacterium | reverse complement strand
GACGCCGGAGCTGTTCCGACTGCCGACGCGCCGCGACCGGGCGACCAAGCTGCTCACCTACATCGGCGAGGTGATCGTCAACCAGGGCGGGGCGGAGGATAGGGCACCGGCACGGCCGCTGCCGGAAACGGCACCGCACTCCGCCCACCCGCTGCCGGCCCCGGCGCCGCCGCCGGGCACTCGCGACCGGTTCCGCGAACTCGGGCCGGAGAAGTTTGCGGCCTGGGTCCGTGAGCAGAAGCGGCTACTGGTCACGGACACGACCATGCGGGACGCCCACCAGTCGCTGTTGGCGACGCGGATGCGGACCTACGACCTGCTGCAGGTTGCCCCGACCTACGCCGCCGAGCACGCCGACCTGTTCTCCCTGGAGATGTGGGGCGGGGCGACGTTCGACACGTCCTACCGCTTTCTCAAGGAGTCGCCCTGGGACCGGCTCGCCCAGCTCCGCGAGAAGATCCCGAACATCCTCTTCCAGATGCTGCTGCGGGCCGCCAGCGCCGTCGGCTACACGAACTACCCGGACAACGTCGTCAAGCTGTTCGTCAAGGAGTCGGCCGCCGCCGGGATCGACGTGTTCCGCATCTTCGACGCCCTCAACTACGCCCCAAACCTGAGGCTGGCGATCGACGCCGTGCGGAGCACGGGCGCCATCGCCGAGGCGGCCGTCTGCTACACCGGCGACATCCTCGACCCGAACCGCCCGAAATACGACCTGAAGTACTACGTCGAGCTGGCGAAGCAGCTCGAGAAGCTCGGGGCAAACATCCTGGCCATCAAGGACATGGCCGGCCTGCTCAAGCCGTACGCGGCCCGCAAGCTGGTCAAGGCGCTGCGGCAGGAGGTCGGCCTGCCGATCCACTTCCACACCCACGACTCGGCCGGCGGGCAGATCGCCGGTTACATCCAGGCGGCCGAGGAGGGGGTCGACGTGGTCGATTGCGCCTTCGCCCCGCTGTCCGGGATGACTAGCCAGCCGACCCTGAACACCCTCGTGGAGGCGGTGCGATTCACGCCCCGCGACACCGGCCTGGACTTCGACCGGCTGCAGTCGACGGCCGACTACTGGCAGGGCGTCCGCAAGCAGTACCGCGCGTTCGAAACGGGCATGCTCGCTCCCAGTGCCGACGTCTACCGCCACGAAATGCCCGGCGGGCAGTACACGAACCTCTTTGCGCAGGCCCAGTCGCTCGGGCTGGAGGCCCGCTGGCCCGAGGTCGTCCGCATGTACGCCGAGGTGAATCGCCTCTTCGGCGACGTCGTCAAAGTCACGCCGACGTCGAAAGTAGTCGGCGACATGGCGCTGTTCATGGTCGGGAACAACCTGACGGCCGACGACGTGCTCAACGGGTCGCGGGAGCTGGCATTCCCCGAATCGGTGGTGGAGTTTTTCGAAGGCCGGCTCGGCCAGCCGCCCGGTGGGTTCCCCAAGAAGCTCCAGCAGCGGGTGCTCCGCGGCCGCAAGCCGATCCGCGGCCGGCCGGGGGCCAGCCTGCCGCCGGCCGACTTGGAGAAGACCCGCGAGGATTTGACCAAGCGGTTCAAGCACCACGTCACCGACCGGGAGCTGGCCGGCTACCTGCTCTACCCGAAGGTCGTGCCCGACTTCGTCGAGCACCAGCGGAAGTACTCCGACACCAGCGTCTTGCCCACGCCGGTGTTCTTTCACGGTATGGCCCCCGGCGAGGAGGTAAACGTCGAGATTGAGCCGGGCAAGACGCTGATCATCAAGTTCCTGACGGTCGGCGACCCGCACCCGGACGGGACGCGGCTGGTCTTCTTCGAGCTGAACGGCCAGCCCCGGGAAGTGCTGGTGCAGGACAAGGCGCTGGCTCCGGAAGGGGTCAAGCGGCGGCCCAAGGCGGACCTCGGCGACCCGCTCCAAGTGGCCGCGCCGATGCCCGGGCTGGTGGTCAGCGTCGTCGTTGCGGCCGCGGAGCAGGTGGCCCGCGGGCAGAAACTGCTGACGATGGAGGCGATGAAAATGGAGACGACGCTGTACGCCGAGCACGGCGGCCGCATCGCCGAGCTACTGGTCAAGCCGGGCACGCAGGTGGAAGCGGGCGACCTGCTGGTGAGATTTGAGGAGGTTAA
>DASXAN010001430.1:0-3687 GCA_036406755.1 Gemmataceae bacterium | reverse complement strand
CTGCCGCCGTTCAGGAGCAGGCCGTTCGGGTTGGCGGCGAAGACGCCGGACGCCGGCCGGGCGTCCGCGGCCTCCGGCGAGTCCCCAAACAGGGCCTGGACCTCCGCCTCCTTGACCTGCCGGTTGATCTGGAGGTAGTCGATGTGCTGGTACGGGAGGAAGAACACCCGCCCGTCGTCCGTCTGGCCCAATGCCCGGCCGCGGAAGACGATGTAGGTTGGCTCGGTCCGCAGGATCGTGTCGATGTTCAGGTCAACGCCCGTCTGGGTGGTCAGGACCAACAGGTTATGCTGATCCGTCGGGATCAGCCGGATCACGTCAATCCAGTCGCTGTTCTGCATGGGCCGCTCGCCAGGGGGTCGGTGAATTCGCTACGGGCGGTATCGCCTACAACTCTAGCTTACGCGGCGCACCGGGAGGAACCGGCGGAGGTGGTTTTGCCGGTTTTTTCGGGCCCGCCGGACCGCCGCGGGATCGACGCGACCGGCGCAACCGGCACAGCCGGAACGGGCTTGCGCGTCACGGGTCGGCCGGCGCGTCCTCGGCCGTGGCCGCCGCGCCAGGATGCGCGGCCTCGACCCGCAGCGGGCGGACCAGTGTCCGGTCGCCGACCTTCAGCCGGACTGCGTAATCGCCGGGGGCAATCGGCCGCGGTGGCGGGCCGTTGCGGCGGCCCGGCGGCCGCAGGTTCCACGTCAGCCGGTGCAGGCCAGCGTCCTTCGACGCCGGTAGCTCGGCGACCACCGCCCCGGTCACGTCGGCGATTTGCACCGTGATCGGCCCGCCGGCCGCGTCCTTGAGGTGGTACCAGATCGTCGCCCCAGCCGGCGGGTTGGGGACGGCGAACAGCCGGCCGCCGGCCAGCCCGGGCGACGGCCGCACGGCCGGCAGCGTCGCCGGCCGCACCTCGAACAGGTGCGCCGGGGCCGCCGCCACCTTCGCCGTCAGTTCTTCCAGCGGGGCGATGTCGAAGACATAGATGCCCCGGCCGTGGGTGCCGACGACCAGCTCACGCTCCCGCGGGTGGATGACCAGGTCGTTGACCGGCACGCTCGGCAATCCGCCGCGGAGCCGGTTCCACGTCGTCCCGGCGTCGCGGCTGACGTACAGCCCGCGCTCAGTTCCGGCGAACAGCAGGTCTGAATTCCGCGCCGACGTGCGGACGACGTTCACCGGGGCGTCGCCCGGCAGGTTGCCGGCGACCGACTGCCAGGTGGTCCCGAAGTCGGCCGTGCGGAACAGGTACGGGGCGCGGTCATCGTGGCGGTGGCGGGACACGGCGACGTAGGCCGTCCCTTCCGCCGCCGGGGCGCATTCGACGCGGTTGACCCAGCGGTCCTTCGGCAGCGAAGTCGGCAACTTGTCCGTCAGGTCGGTCCACTCGGCCCCGCCGTTGCGCGACAGCCAGAGCTTGCCGTCGTCGGTGCCCACCCAGAGCAGGCCCGGCCGGACCTGCGATTCGGCGATCGTGCTCAACGTGTGACCGAACGCCGCGCTGGGACCGGGCTTGCCGCGGGTCAGGTCCGGGCTCACCCGCTCCCAGTGGTCGCCGCGGTCGGTCGAGCGGAACAGGTGGTTGCCACCGTAGTAGAGCGTCCGCGGGTTGTGCGGCGAGATCAGGATGGGGCTGTTCCAGTTGAACCGGTAGGCCGGGGCACCCTTGTCCGGTTGCGGCTGGATGTTGGCCGCCGCCCCGGTCCGCAAGTCCACCCGCCGCGGGCGGCCGTACTGGCTCTCGCAGTAGACGGTGCCCGGGTCGGTCGGGTCCACCTGGCACTGGAACCCGTCGGCCCCGAGCAGCCGCACCCAGTCGGCCAGGGTGATGCCCTCGGCCGCGTCCGTCCGGCTCGGGCCGCCCCAGGAGCCGTTGTCCTGCAACCCGCCATAGACGCGGTACGGCCGGCCCATGTCCACCGCAACGCCGTAGAACTGGCTGACCGGCAAGTTTCGCAGCCGCTCCCAGGTCCGCCCGCGGTCGAACGAGAATGCCAGGCCGCCGTCGTTGCCCGCCACCAGGTGGTCGCGGTCGCGGGGGTCAATCCAGAGGGCGTGGTGGTCGCCGTGGATGCCGGGGGCGGCGTCGTCCCGGAACGTCGTGCCACCGTCGTTTGAGACGAACATCCGCACGCCGAGGACGTAGATGCGTTTCGCGTCGCTCGGGTCGATGCGGATCTGGCCGTAGTAGAACGGTCGCGGGCACAGGTCGTTGACCTTCTTCCACGTCTGGCCGGCGTCCTCCGAGCGGAAGACGCCGCCGCGGTCCAGGTCGCCGGCGTTGGCCTTGGGCCGGTTGCCGGTCGTGTCGGTGGTCGTCTTGTCGGTCTGGACGACGGCGTAGACCAGCCGCGGGTCCTGGCGGGAGACGGCCAGGCCGCAGCGGCCGAGCGGCCGGTCCGGCAGGCCGTTGGTCATCTTCGTCCAGGTCGCGCCTCCGTCCGTCGTCTTGAACAGGCCACTGCCGGGGCCGGTCATGACGGCCGGGTTGCCGCCGGAGAACGGGCCGCGGCGGACCTGCCACGCGGCGGCGTAGAGCACGTCCGGGTTGCTCGGGTCCATGACCACGTCGATGCAGCCGGTGTCGGCGTCGATCTTCAGCGAGTGCTGCCACGTCTTGCCGCCGTCGGCGGTCTTGAACAGCCCCCGCTCGGCGTTCGGCCCCCAGACGTGGCCCAGCGCGGCCACGTAGGCTACGTCCGGGTTGGTCGGGTGGACGGCGATCCGGCCGACGTGCAGGGTGTCGCGGAGACCGAGGTGGGTCCACGTCTTGCCGCCGTCGGCGGAGCGGTAGACGCCGTTTCCCCAGGAGACGGAGTTCCGCGGGTTGGCCTCGCCGGTGCCGACGTAGACGACGTCCGGGTTCGACGGGGCGACGGCCACGGACCCGATTGACCAGACGTCGAGCGAGTCGGTCAGCGGCGTCCAGGTGGTGCCGGCGTTGGCGGTCTTCCACAGTCCGCCGCTGGCGCTGGCGACGTACATGACCGCCGGCTTGGACTCGACCACGGCCACATCGCAAACACGGCCGCTCATGTTCGCCGGGCCGAGCGGGCGGGCGGTGAACGCCGCAAGCAGGTCGGGGGCCGGGGCGCGATCGCCGGCGGCGGCGGGTAGAGCAGCCAGGAGGACAACGATTGCCAGTGTGCGGCGTGCGGCGGGCATCGCGGCTCCTTCGATCAATCCTTACCTTTTCACCTTCAACTCCGGCAGCGGCACGCGCACCGTCAGGTCGTCCGCCGGCGGGTCGTCGTCGTACGAACGTCCGCCGTCATCCTGACCGTTGGTGCCGACGCTATACAGTATGTAGCCGTCCCCGGTCGGGCGGTAGACGAGCGGCTTGCCGGAGAACAGGTCGGCCGGAACGGCGGCGAGGTACTTCGGCGCCAACTCGTCGAGGTTGGCCGGATAGCGGCCGGCGTCACGGCGGTAAGCGGCTAGGGCGAAGGCGATGTGCAGATTGCGGCTCCTCTGTTCGGTGCGATCGTCTGCCGCCTGGACCTTGGTGAACGCCGGCATCATCAGGGCGATGACGACGTTGCCGATGTTTTCGCCCGTCAGGTCATTCCCGGGGTCGGTGGCCTTCTCCTTCAGCGCCTTCAAGTCGTCTGCGAACTTGCGCAATTCCCGTTCGCGGGCGGGACGATCGGCGGTCCGCAGCCCGGCCGCGACCCGATCGAACCACCGGTTCAG
>DASXAN010001429.1:0-7673 GCA_036406755.1 Gemmataceae bacterium | reverse complement strand
GAGCCAGTCCTGGGCGTGGTCCGCCGGCGGCGTCCAGTCCGCCGACCAACCCAGCCATTGCACCGCCAGGTGCAGGCGGCACCAGTCGAGGTCGGCCCGCAGGTCATTCAGCGGCGGGGCACTTCCTCCGGCCGACAGCGCCGCGTGATAGGCGGCGGCCAGGGCGGACCGTTGGGCGTCGGTCCAGCGGCCGGCGGTCAGGGCGGCCAGGTCGATCAGCCCCGGCCCGACGGCCGCCATCTCCCAGTCCACCGGGCAGACCCGGCCGCCGGCGACGAGCACGTTGGAGGCGTAGAACTCGCCGTGGATCACCGTCGCCGGCAGGGCCGTCAGCCGCCCGACGACCGCCTCGTAGCCGGCGGCCAGCGCCGCCAGCCGGTCCCGCGCCGCCGGAGCGACGCCGGTCTTCGCGGCCAGGATTTCACAGGCGCGACGCGGCCAGAGCCGGTAGTACGCGGCGTCGTGGCGGAGCAGGTGGGCCTCGTCCGCGAGGCGGTCGGCATCGTCGGCGAGCCGGGCGTGCAGCCGGGCCAGCCACGCGGCGGCGGCCTGCCACGTGGCGAACTCACCGACCTGGTACAGCTCGACGCCGGCGACCCGCTCCAGGAACAGCCAGTACCGGCCGGCCCGGTCGTCACACACCGCAGCGTGGCAGACGGCCGTGCCGAGGTCGTGGGCCGCCAGGACGTGGCGGTACACGGCGATCTCGCGCCGCGGGTCGTGGAGGAAAACCGGCTTGGCCGCGCGGGCACCGCTCAACAGGCCGTGCCGGCCCAAGTCCTTGAACACCAAGTTCAGAGTCCGGCCCCCGGCCAGTTCGACGTCGAGTTCCTCCAAGGCGAAGCTGGAACTGTACGCCGACGGCCGCCGATCCAGCCGGGCGACCTGGCCCACGGCCGGCTCGAGGGCCGCGACGAGCTCGGCAGTCGTGGCCCGGCTCATGCGGTCGCCTCGATCCGGTCCAGCAGCCGGGCGAGGACCACGTCCGAGTCGAAATGCGCCTCGGCGATCGCCCGGGCGGCCCGCGCGTGGCGGGGGTAGTCGGCGTTTAGCGCGTCGATGGCGGCGAGCACATCGTCGGCCGTCGTGAACGCGAACAGCCCGTCGCCGGTCGGCAGGATTTGGCCGAACCCCGTCTCCTGGGCGATCACCGGCCGGCCGGACGCCAGGTAGCACAGGCTGCGGTCGCTGAACCAGCCGCACCGCGACGCCACGTACCCGCTCTTGGCGATGCCGAACTCCGCCTTTGAACCCTGCACGAACCGCCGGTACTGCTCCGGCGTGCCGGCCGCCTCGGCCGGGTCGAGCAGCACCCAGCCGTTGGCGGCCAACGCGGCGAGGTCCTTCGTCTCGCCGGGGTGGATCGCCAGCGCCAGCTCGAACCGCTCCCGGGTGCGGGTCGGCAGGTCGATGAGCGGGCGGAGCGAGTGCGCCTTCTGGCCGTAGAACACGCCGTCGTGTTCCACCGACCCGTACCCCCGCCAGTTGGCGACGGTCGTGAGCGCGTCGCGGGTGACGGCCCCGGCGACCGGCCAGTGCTCCAGCACGACCGGCTGCGGCGTGGGGATCCACGGCAGGCCGCAGGTCGGCACCGGGCAGTCGGGTTGGCCGATCGCCTGGCCGATGGTGACGAAGTGGGTGTGCCCGGCGAGCCGCATGTCGATGCCCTGGGCGTGCCAGAGCTGGGTGAAGGCCGGGTCGAGGTCGAGGTAGACGCGCACGGGGACGCGCTCGGCCAGGGCCAGATCGCACGGCAGGCCGGAGATGTTGAGTAGCAGGTCGGCCCGGCCGGCGGCCCGGAGCAGTTCGTCGTACGGCACACCCACGGTCTGCCGCGTGCCGGTGAGGAGCAGGGCGGACGTGGCCCCGAGGCCGGAGCCGGCGAGCAACCGCCGGAAGTCCGCGGCGGTGTCGGATTCCGCCAGGGCGGCGCCGGCCGGCCGCAGAGCCTTGTCCCCGATCGGTTCGACGAACCAGACGTCGTGCCCGAGCCGCCGCAGCCCGAGCAGGTATTGCAGGACCGCCCAGACCCACCCGCCCTGCCGGGGGACAGCGGCGATCATGCCGGTGACCAGGATCGTGAGCCGGCCGGTCATGGCGCGACGCCGACCTCCTCCAGAAACCGCCCGAGCACCTTGTCCGAGTCGAAATACGTTTCGGCGATCGCCCGGGCCGCCCGGCAATGTCGCTCATAACCCCGCACGATCGCGTCGGCCCCGGCGACGGCCTCGTCCGCCGTCCGGAACGCCACCAGCCCCGCGCCGACCGGCAGGTGCCGGCCGAAGCCGGTGTCCTGCACCAGTGCCGGCTTGCCCGACGCCAGGTACCGCACCGTCCGGTCGCTGAACCAGCCGCTGTTCGTCTCGACGTACACCCCCTGGGCGACGGAGAACTCCGCCCCCGACGTCTGGACGTAGCGGCGGAAGGCATCCGGGTCGGCCGCCACGTCGGCCGGGGCGACGAGGCGCCAGCCGTTCTCGACCAGGGCCGAGCGGTCCTTGGCGTCGGCCGGGTGGATGTCCAGGGCGATCTCGAACGTGTGCGGCGAACGGCGGGGCAGGCCGATCACCTTGCGGAACTCGTGGACCTTCAGGCCGTACGTCCGGCCGGCGAACGTGACCGGGCCGAACGCCCCCCGCCAGCTGGCGACGGTCGTGAACCGGTCCGGGCGGCCGTCGCCGCACACGGGCCAGTCGGCCAGCACGACCGGCTGGCGGACCGGCCGCCACGGGATGCCGCCGGTCGGCATCGGGCAGTCGGGCGAGCCGATGTTTTGGCCGACGGTGAAGTAGAAGTCGTGCCCGCCGACGGCGAACGGCGTGGCCGGGTCGGCGTGCCAGAACTGGGTGAAGCCGGGGTCGAGGTCGACGTACGCCTTGCGGCGGATGCGGTCCAGCAGCGGCGCGAGCGTCAAGTGGCCGCTGATGTTGACCAAGAGTTCGGCCGACCCGGCCGCGGCGAGCAGCCGGTCCCAGGACAGTCCCTCGTACGCCTCGCCGCAGACGAGCGCGGCCCGGCCGGCCAGGGCGAACCGGTCGGTGACCGCCCGGAAGTACTCGCGGTCCGGGCCGGCCCCGGAAGCGACCTGCTCGACGAAGTAGACGTCGCAGCCGAGCCGCTGCAGGCCGCGGACCCAGCTCAGGCGGACCCACGCCTCGCCGCCGTTGCCGGGCTTGTTGGCCAGCGCGCCGGCGACGATGACGACGGCCATCCCCACACCCCTCACGCCACGCCCAGGTCGGCGAGCAACCGGGCCAGCACCTTGTGCGAGTCGAAATACTCTTCCGCGATCGCCCGGGCGGCCTGGCAGTGGCGGTCGTAGTCCCGGTTGATCGCCTCCACCCCGGCCGCCGCCTCATCCGGCGTCGTGAACGTCAGCAGTCCGTCGCCGGTCGGGTACAGGCCGGCCAGGCCGGTGTCGCGGGCCAGGACCGGCCGGCCGGTCGCCAGGTAGTAGGCGCTGCGGTCGCTGAGCAGGCCGCTGGCGGCGGCCACGTACATCTGCTTGGGGACCATGAATTCGGCCTTGGACCGGGCGACGTAGTCACGGTACTCGGCCGGGCCGCCGGCGACCGCCTTCGGGTCGACCACCGCCCACCCGTTCTCGGCGAGCCGGCGGAGGTCCGCGGCGTCGCCCGGGTGGATGTCCAGGGCCAGCTCGAACCGCTCCCCCGGGCACCGGGCCGGCAGGCCGACGAACTTGCGGAACTCGTGGACCCGCAGGCCGTACGTCCGGCCCCGGTATTCGACCGGCCCGTTCGGCCCGCGCCACGCCCCGATGGTCGTGAACGCCCCGCCCGGCGCCGGCGGCCGGGCCGGCCAGTGGTCGAGCACGACCGGCTGCGGCATGGTGAGCCACCGCAGGCCGCAGGTTGGGATGGGGCAGCCGGGTCGGCCGACGTTGCGGCCGAGGGTGACGAAGTCGGTGTGGCCGCGGAAGGCGTCGTGCAGGCCCAGGTCTCGCCACATCTGCGGGAACCCGGGGTCGATGTCCACGAACACCCGCCGCGGCGCCCGGGCCAGGACCGCCTCGTCGTCGAGGTAGCCCATGACGTTCAGGAGCAGGCCGGCCCGCTCGGCCAGCTCCAGGACTCGGCCGCGGGGCACGCCGACGACTTGCTCGCCGCGGTTGTAGTCGAGGGAGAACGACCCGGCGAGGCCGAAGTCGGCCATGACCCGCAGGAAGTACCGGAGGTTCAGCGAGTCGTCGAACGCCGCCGGCCGGCCGGCGGCATCCACGCACATTTCCGGCGACAGCCGGTCGAGGAACAGGGCGTGCCACCCGAGCCGCCGCAGGCCGAGGAGGAACTGAAGGTGGAACCAAGTCAGGCCGCCGTTGCGGGGCTGTTGCGCGAGGGTGCCCGCGTAGACGACGGTCGGGGGCGTGTCACCCATGGGGCTCCCGGGCCATCGGCCCGTCCCGCCGGCGGTCAGCCGACGCCTTTCTTCTGGGGCCGCTTCCGCTCGGCCGCCGGGGCCGGGCGGCGGGCCGGCCGCAGGTCGTAGACGATGCACGTCTCCGGGCGGCAGGCGACGATCCGGCATTTCGTTTCGAGGAAGGCCCGCAGTTCGGCGTAGTGCTCCAGCCACCAGTAGAACGGGGCCGGGACCAACAAGTACCCGGCCCCCTTGGCCACTTGCTGGCGCAGGTGCTTCAGGGCCGAGCGCCCGTTGGCGGGGTGGTGGCCGGCGTACACCCCGTCCGGCGTCCGGGGGAAGTGCCAGCCGCGGTGATCGCCCAGGTCCGCCAGGTTGTCGTCGCCCTTGCTGATGACGAGCACGGTCGCGCCGGCGGGTACGTACTCGTCGGCGACCTCGCGCACCCGTTCGACCATCCGGCCGTACGAGTCCCAGCCCGTCGGGCGGGACTTGCCGCCGGCCGCCGCGCCGCCCGCGCCCTCCAGTGACCGCAGCCGGACGGCCTGCTCGGTGACGGTCCGGAGCAGGGAGAGGAACTGGAAGTTGCCGCCGTAGGCCGTCCGGAGCCACTCCAGGAACCTCACCACCGCCGGCTCGTCCGGCGGAGCGACGAGGGCGAGCTGGCTGGCGGCCAGGAACGGGCTGGCCTCGCGGAGCAGCACGAGCCGGCGGGCGGCTTCGCCGCAGCAACGCAGCAGGCACTCCAGGCCCGGGCCGTCGCCCACCGGGCCCACCGGGAAGGCGAGGCCGACGGCCCCGGGCAGGCGCTCGAGGACGGACCGGAACAGCCCGCCGACCGCGTCCGGCGGCGCGAGGCTGACGAGGGCGCGGCGCGAGCCGGGCGGGCCACCGTGCCGGCGAACGAGGGCGTCGAGGGCGCCGTCGGGGTCGGCCTCCGTCCACGAGACGCGGCCAGCCTCGACCCCCATTTCGGCCAGCACCTCGGCGAACGAAGTCCGCCACGCGGGGGCCGCCCCTGCGCCGCGGGCCGGAATGACGACGTGGCGGACGTTCGGGTGAGTCGCCCACAGCGCGGCGGTCGCGCCGCCGGTGGCGTCGGCCGCCAAGTCGAAGACCAGGGCGGGCGACGGCAGGCGGACGGCGAACTGCGACATGAGGAAGGCGTCCACCGGCCGCGGGACGGCGTCGGCCGCGGCGTCGGCCGCGCCGGCCAGGGCGCGGTACCGTTCCACCGGCTTGCAGCATTCGAAGATACTCGGCAGGGCCGGCGCGTCGTCGGCGTGTTTCATCGCAGCAGCTCCAGCGTCGTCGTCAGGCGGTCTTGACCGGTGCGGCTAGAAGTAGCCGACGTCCGGGTGGTACCGCTTGTGCAGCGTGTTCAGCGGCAGGCCCGACCGGACGTCCAGTTGGTTGAACACCCGCTTGACGTGGGCGGCCTGAGCCTTGTGTCGGCGGAGCGAGTCCTTGATCATCGAGCCCGGGGTGTCGTGGTAGTACCCCAGCACGACCGGGACGAACACTACCTCGCGGCCGTTGCACGCCAGGTGCGCGAGCAGTTCCCAGTCCTCCCGGGTGCGGACCCGGTCGTCGTCGGCGTAGCCGCCCAGGTCCCGGAGTTGGTCGGCGTCGAACAGGGCGAACGCGTCCACGTAGTTGTTCTCGAACAGCCGGAACTGGATGCTCTCGTTACTCATCGCCGAGAGCCCGCGGGCGTCGTTCCTCAGCAGGGTGCCGTACACGGCCGCCGCCCCGGTCCGGACGGCGGCGCGGTAGAACAGCGACACGTTGCCGGGGACCAGCTCGTTGTCCGCGTCCAGGTAGAGGACGTGGCGGTACGCGCACTCGGCCAGGGCGCGGTTGCGGGCGCGGGCCAGCCCGCTGTTGTGCCTCAGGGCGAGGACCCGCAGCCCGTCCGGGTAATGCAGGGCCTCGAGCTGCCGCAACAGGGTGACCGACCCGTCGCGCGAGCCGTCGTCGATGACGAGCACCTCGGCCGGCACGCCCTCCGCGGCGAGGTCGGCGACCGCCCGCAGCGCCGGGGCGATGGCCCGGGCGAGGACCAGCTCGTGGTTCCAGTTCGGGACCGCGATCGTCACCCCCGCCTTGTCCGCCACGGCACCCCGCATCGGGTCGCCCTCCCGCCGTCCGACTAGTTCCGGCCCCCGGTCCCGACGCCGTTGACGCTCGCCGCCCGCCGCCGCGGCGGTACCGGCGACAGGGGGTAGCCCATCTCGGTTAGCACTTCGGCCAGGCCGTCTTCCAGTGAAGGCAGTGCCAGGTACTCCGCCTCGAACCGCGCGCGGACCGCCCGGACGTCCATGCGGCCCAACACGTCCGCGACCTCGTCGGCCCCCGGCATGAGGTACTGGAACGGCAGGACCTGCCCCGGGTCGGGGGCGTGGGACAGCACCTTGATCGGGATTCCGCCCGTCAGCAGGGACATGCGGAACCGCTCGCTCTCCATGTAAAAGTGGTCGTGGTGGGAGCACCAGATCTGGAACTCCGACCGCTCCAGGATCAGCCGGAACTGCTGCTCGTTGATGTGCGGCCCGGTTTCCGTCACGGGGGCCAGCGACGGCAGGTAGACGATGCCGCCGGGCGACAGGTCGCGCACGAGCCGGTCGGCGAGGGCCGCCCGCTGCGGGGAGTGGTGCCCGACGACCACCCACGGGATGGGCCGGGGGCCGCCCCCGCCGCTCGCCCGGACCAGCGCCCGCTCGGCCGCGGTCAGCCCGTTGACCACGAAGTGGTAGTGCCGCCGCAGCGCGGCCGGCACCTCCTGGTACTGGTTGACAAACCCCACGTCGATGACGTGCCGGATGTTGGCCGCCTCGCACGTCCCGGCGATGCCGGTGAACCAGTGCGTCCCGGCGCATTCCAGCGTCACGGCCGCCGTCAGCGGCCGGGTGCGGGTCAGGTCGGCGAGGCGGCGCAGGCCGTCGCCGCGGGGGCAGCTGGCGAGCAGCTCGGCCGGGTTCACGAGCAGCGCGCACCCGGCCTGCGGCTCGCGGGCGGACAGCAGGGTGCGGACGGCCGGCGCGTATCCCAGCGTGCGCAGCGCGTCGGCGATCCGCTCGCCCGCCCGGTTGTAGAAGTAGTTCACCGTTCCCGGGACGATGATTTCCACCGCCCCGCGGGCCGCCGGCCGGACGGCGGCCGGGCTCGTGGCCCGCGGTGGCCGCTCCGGATGGGCGATCGCCCGGAGCGCGGCCACCCACCGCCGGCCGCACCGGCTCAGGGTGCGCCGGGCGAGGACGTAGTCCCGGGCGTTGCGGCCGATGGACTCGCGCAAC
>DASXAN010001428.1:0-1847 GCA_036406755.1 Gemmataceae bacterium | reverse complement strand
CGCGCTCGGCGGAGCCTCGCGGCTAAACGGGGTTGGTTCCCCTATCCCGGTCCGGCCGCGTCGCTTAAAATGCGCACAACGCCAGTGAGGCCGCCTCCGCCCCGTAGGAGCTGGGTCGCCGATCGTGCAGCACATCACCGCCGTCTGCCCCGAGTGCCAGAGCCGCTACCAGCTCAACGCCGACCTCCGCGGCCGGAAGCTGCGGTGCCCCAACCCGAACTGCCAGACCGTCTTCGTCGTCCACGCGGCGAACGGCGATTCGCCGCCGGCCGGCCTGCTCGCCCCGCGGGTCGGCAGCGACGCCCCGACGCGGCCGATCACGGTCCCGCGGCCCGGCCCGGTCGAGGAGTTCGACTGGCGGTCCGCCCCGCCGCCGGTCCAGGCGGCCGGCAGCGAGGTGCCCCGGGGCATCCCGGTCGCCCCGCCGCCGGCCCGCCGGCCGCCGCCCGTGCAAGCCCCCCCGCCGGCCCCGGCCCGCGAGTGGGACGAGCCGCCGGACACCGGTCGCCGGTGGGGCCCGCGCATCATCGCCTTGCTCGTGTTCTTCATCGTCAGCCTGATCGTCGGCGGCGGGTTCGTTATCTACAACCGGCTGGGCCACGCCGAAGAGGCGCTCCGCACCGAGGCCGAGAAGGACTACGCCAGCGGCTCCTTCCACAACGCCGCCAAGAAATATCACGCCCTCGCCGACGGCTACGGCCGCAGCCCGCGGGCGGCCGAGTACCGGTTCTTCGCCGACCTGAGCGACCTGCGGGAGGCGGCCGACCGCACCCCGCCCGACCCGGCCGCGGCCCTGGACCGGGCCGAGGCGTTCGCCAAGGCCTACGACACCCGCGACCCGCTGCTCAAGGACAGGGACCGTCGCGACGACGTCAGCCGGGCGCTGGCGGCCGTCGTGACCGTGCAGGCCGACGCCGCCGAGGCCGCCGCGTCGTCCGGCGAGGCGAGCACGGCCGACCCGGTCGCCCGGGGCAAGACGGCCCTGGACCTGCTCCGCCGCTTCCCGCCGAAGGACTCCGACCAGATTCCCAAGCTCGACGCCCGGCTGAACGCGGCCGCCGAGGCGCTGGCCAAGGCGACGGAGCGGAAGCGGGCGGTCGCCGAGGTGCTGGCCCTCTTGCGGCGGGCCCGGCCGGACGTGAACGCCGCCCGCCGGCTGGCCCAGCGGTTGCGCGTCGCCGACGACCAGCTGGTGCGGGATGAGCTGCGGCGGGTCGAAACGGAGCTGTCCCACGACGTCACGTACGAGGCGGTCAACCGGCCGCCGCGGCCCGACCTGCTGGCCGCCGACCCGCCGAGCCTGCTGCTGGAAACGGCCCCGGCGGTCCGCCCACCGGGGCCGGCCGGGGACGTGGTCCTGGCCGTGGCCCGCGGCCTGCTCTACGCCCTGGACGGCCGCGACGGCCGGCGGCTGTGGGCCTGCCGCGTCGGCCTGGACGCCGGCGGCCTGCCCACCCGCGTCCCGGCGGCCGGCGACGCCCCCGAGCTGGTGCTGGTGGCCGCGTCCGACCCGCCGGGGCTGACGGCCCGCGACGCCCGCACCGGGGCCGTCGCCTGGCACCAGCCGCTGGAGGAGCCGCCGCTGGGCCGGCCGGTGCAGAACGCCGGCCGATTGTTCGTGCCCACGGCCGGGCCGCGGGGGCTGGTCTACGACCTCGACGCCCGCACCGGCGTCTGCCGCGGCCGGTTCGAGACGCACCAGCCGTTGGCCGCCGGCGGGGCGTTCGACGCGGCGACGCAGCGGCTGTACGTCCCGGCCCACGGGCAGAGCGTGTACGTGTTCAATTACGACGGCTCCCCCCGCTGCGAGGGGGCCCTGCCGACCGCCCACCCGGCCGGGTCGCTCC
>DASXAN010001427.1:0-3204 GCA_036406755.1 Gemmataceae bacterium | reverse complement strand
CTGACCGTCACCTTCACCCGGTACAGGCCGGGGGCGTTGTCCGGCTCGGCGTTCAGGGACCAGGACCAGTCCGGGTCCTCGTCGCAGGCCGTGTCCGGCTGCGACGTCAGGGCGATCGACCCGGCCATGAGTTCGGCCATGCGGGACTGGGCGATGGTGGACGCCTGGCCGAGCCACTGCACGTCCCGGGCCCGGTCGCTGCCGACGTCGATGAGCTGGCTCAGCGCGACGAGCGAGAACAGAAAAATCGCCAGCGCGACGAGCACCTCCAGGAGCGACAACCCGGCGCGCGAACGTCCCCCGACCCCACCCGCGGCGGCGGGTGGGCACAACAACCCACCCGCCGCCGCGGGTGGGCTTGAGCGCGGGGTGAGGTGCACGATCATGGCGACTTCCCCGCGGGGAGCGTTTCGACGGTAACGGCCCCGGTCAGGGCCCGGACGCGGAGCTGGACCGACCGGTAACCCTCGGCCTGAAGGGTGATCGTCTTGTCAGCGCTGGCCGTGCCGTCCGGCAGGAACTTCAGCACGGTCGTCCACGGGCCGCCGTCGGAGTTGTCGCCGGAGTTGTTCGTCTCGTCCGAGAAGCCGATCCCCTTGGGCAGCGACTCCTCGACGACCAGCGGCGGGGTGTCGGCGTCATTGGACTCGGAGGCGCCCGAGCCGCCGCCGCCGGACCAGAAGTCGGCGGCGTCCGGGGCGATGCGGAACTGGCCGTCCGGCTGGGTGGCAAACCGGTACGGCCGGCCCTCCTCGATCGCCTTGGTGCGGGCGTCGGCCCAGCGGGCGCGGACCTGGTCGGCGGCGGCACTCAGCCGCACGTCCCCGTACATCGCCTCGATCGACGGGTAGGCCATCGCCGCGAGGATGACGATGACGGCGACGACGAGCAGGACTTCCAGCAGGGTGAACCCGCGGCGGTCGGTCATGGGGCCTCCCGGCGGCCGAAAGCCGCTTGCGGCTTAGCCACCAGCTAAGCCGCAAGCGGCTCCCGGGGGACAGGGTGTCAGCGGCCGCCCGGCCAGTTGCCGATCTGCCGCCCGTCGGGGGTGGTGGTCCAGACGTCCGGCTTCTGGCCGCCGTTGCGGCCGCCGCCCGCGTCGTACTGGTACTGCTTGCCCCACGGGTCCATGATCGACTCGGACTCGACGTACGGCTTGCCCCCGTCCGGCGGCTGGACCAACTCGGTGAGCGAGTTGGGCAGCTGGCCGATCTTCAGTTCGTACGCCTGGGCGGCCTTCTCGAGCGTCTTGACGTCGGCCTTGACCCGCTGCTCCTTGGCGTCCTCCAGGTAGCGGAACACGTAGATGCTGCTGACCCCGGCGAGGACGACGATGATCGCCACGACGATCAGCACTTCCAGCAGCGTGAAGGCGGCACGATTGGCCGTCCGGGTCGGGTGTAGCGGTCGGAGCACCATGGCAGGAACCCTTGCAGGGGAACGGGTACGGCGGGTCACAGTAATTATAGTCACACGGGGCATGAAAGGGGCATGAGAACCGGGGCAAGCCCACCCGCGGCGGCGGGTGGGGAAATCAACCCACCCGCCGCGGGTGGGCTTGCGGTCTTTCCACGTCACCACCTGTTCACTGCACCGTGCTGCCCATCTTGAAGATCGGTAGCAAGAGGCCGACCACGACCAGGAGCACGATACAGGCCATCACCAGCAGCATCACCGGCTCCAAGAGCTTCACGAACAGCTCCAACTGCCGGCTGGTCCGCTTCTCCAGCCCGTCGGCGATGTTGATCAGGACGGTTTCCAGGCTATTAGACTCCTCGGCCACGGACACCATCTCGACCACGTCCCGCGGGAAGTACTTGCACTGCGACAGCGGCTTGGCCAACGAGTTGCCGGCCGTGACGTTCTCGGCCGAATTCTCGATCGCGGCCGTCAGCACCCGGTTGCCCGTCGAGTCCTTGGCAATCCGCAGGGATTGCAGGATCGGGATGCCGTTGTGCAGGAGTGTGCCGAGGATGCGGGCGAACCGGGCGATGGCCAGGTGCAGGAAGATGTGGCCGGCCCCGGGCAGCCGCAGCCGCCAGCCGTCGGCCAACAGCCGGCCGCGGTCGGTCCGCAGCCACCGGCGGGTGCCCCAGACGACGGCGATGAGGCCGGCCGCCCCGATGAACCAGTGGTCGATGAGGAAGTGGCTGAACGCCATCAGCCCGACCGTCAGCGCCGGCAAATCCCCCTTCTCCCGCAGCTTGTCGAAGGTCCGCTCGAACTTCGGCACGACGAACACGACCAGGATGAGCAGGACGACCGTGCCGACCGCGGCCAGGAACACCGGGTAGGCAAGCGACCCGACGACCTTACTCTTGAGGTCCTCCTGGTGCTCGGTGAAGTCGGCGATCCGCTTGAGCACGTCCTCGAGGAACCCGCCCTCCTGGCCGGCCCGGACCATGCTGACGGTCAGCTCGTTGAAGACGTGCGGGTGTTTGGCCATGGCGTCGGCCATGGTGGTGCCCTCGGCGACCTCGGCCCGGACCTCGCGGAGGACCTCGCCGACGGCCGGCAGGGACGACTGCCGTTCGAGGATCTCCAGGCTGCGCAACAGGGGGACGCCGGAGTGGAGTAGGTCGGCGAGCTGGCTGAACAAGGCGGACAGGTGGCGGCCCTTGACCCGCTTGCCCCACCGCCGGCGGGTGTGGGTCTGGGCCTCGGCGATGCGGACCGGGAACAGGCCGCGGGCGTCGAGGATGGCCATCGCCTCCCGGGCGGTGGCGGCGGTCAGGGTGCCGTTGCTCAGCGTGCCGGTCTTGGCCCGGGCTTCGTAGGTGAACTCGGCCATGTTTGAACTACTCTTCGGGTTTGATCCGCACCGCCGGTGCGCCGCGCATCCAGTCGTTCAGTTCATCATCGGTCATCGGCCGCGTCCAGTCCGGGTAGCCGGCCGGGTAGCGGCCGGAGTAGCCGTTGACGACCGGCACGCCCGCCTCCAGCCCGGCCCACATGGCCGTCACCTGGGATTCCCAGAACGGCCGGCCCGGCGGCGGCTCGACGTAGGCCGCCGTCCCCGGCGTCATGCGCTCCCGCAGGGCGGCCACGCGGGCCTGCCACGGGGCGACCTCGAAGCTCGGCAGCCGCCGCACGGGCACCTGCTCCGCGACCCCGAGCACCAGCACCAGCCCGGCGACCACGCCGCCGAACCGCACCCGCCGCAGCAGGCCGTCCAGGGCGACTAACCCGCCGACCAGCGCGAAC
>DASXAN010001426.1:0-3463 GCA_036406755.1 Gemmataceae bacterium | reverse complement strand
GGAGCGACCGAGGCCCACCGATGCCGGGACCGAGTCTCCGCGACGGTGGGCCTCGGTCGCTCCGCTCCCTCGACCCACCCTACGAAATCACTCCCCCGTCTGATACGGCGGCGTCCAGATCCACGGCAACACCTGCGCCCGCTTCGCCCACGCCTCCCACTTGCCCCGCAACTCTGCCACCTTGTCCGGGTGCTGACCCGCCAGGTCGTGCAGCTCCGTCCGGTCGGCGGCCATGTCGTACAGCTCCCACTTCGCCCCCGGGCCCTTCGCCACCAGCTTCCAGTCGCCGGCCCGCATCGCCCGGTTGCCCTCGTGCTCCCAGTAGATGGCATCCCGGTCGATCGCCTTCCCGGCGAACGCCGGCACCAGACTCTTGCCCTCCGGCGGCGGCACCGGCTGGCCGTGCCGCTGTATCGGCGGCTTCGCCCCGGCCACGTCCAGGCACGTGGCCATCACGTCGATGACGTGCCCGGGCTGGTGCCGCAGCTCGCCGCGGGCGGCGATGCCGGCCGGCCAGTGGGCGATCAGCGGCGTCGAAATCCCGCCCTCGTGGACCCAGTGCTTGTACTCCCGGAACGGCGTGTTCGACACGTTCGCCCACCCCCGGCCGTAGGCCACGTAGGTGTCCGGCCCGCCCGGCATCACCTTCGGCCCCATCCGCACTGGGTAGCCGTCCCGCGTCTGCGGCGGCACGATGCCGGTTGGCAGGATGTCGGTGTCCTTGAGCGGCGGTAGCGTCGGCTTGTCGGGCCGCGGGATGTTCGGGTGGTCCTTGTTGCCGGTGCGGCCCATCAGCTCGGCGCAGCCGCCGTTGTCTTGCAGGAACAGCACCAGCGTGTTGTCGAGCTGCCCGGTGCGCTTCAGCTCCGAAACGATCCGGCCGACGTTGGCGTCCATGGCCGTCACCATCGCCGCGTACACCTCCATGCACCGGGCCTCCCACGCCTTGTCCTTGACGGCGCCCCAGTTCCCGGCCTGCGGGGACAGCGGCCACTTCGGGTTGATCAGCCCGGCCCGCTCGGCCCGCTCCCGCCGTGCCTTGCGGGCCGGCTCGTACCCGCCGGCGTACTTGCCCTGGTAGTTGGCCACGTCCTCATCGAAGGCGTGCATCGGCCAGTGGGCGGCGGTGAACGCGACGTACAGGAAGAACGGGTCGGCGGCGTGGTCGCGGTGGTGGTCGGCGATGAACCGGACGGCGTGCTCGCCGATGGCGTGGGTGTAGTAGTACCGCTCCGGCTGGTAGTCCGGGTCGCCGTGGGCGGAGATGGTCGTGTTGTCGCGGACGAGCGTTTGCGGGTCGTAGTAGCTGCCGGCCCCGGTGATGGTGCCATAGAACCGTTCGAAGCCCCGCTGGAGCGGCCAGTTGTGCTTGGGGCCGTCGGGCGAGGTGAACCGGGTGACGTGCCACTTGCCGACGGCGTAGGCCCGGTAGCCGGCGGGTTTGAGCGCCTCAGCGATGGTGACGCAGGTCGGGGCGAGGTCGCCGCGGTAGCCGGGCTTGCCCTTGTCCTCCATCATGTGGCCGATGCCGGCCTGGTGCGGGTACAGGCCGGTGAGCAGTGCCGCCCGGGTCGGGCAGCAGCGGGCGCAGTTGTAGAACTGGGTGAACCGCAGCCCGCCGGCGGCCAGGGCGTCGAGGTTGGGGGTGGCGATCTCGCCGCCGTAGCAGCCGAGGTCGGAGTAGCCCATGTCGTCGGCGAGGATGACGACGACGTTCGGCCGCGGGGCGGCGGCGAGCGGTGCGACCAGTGTGAGAAGAAGTACGGTAGCAGCGGTGGGACGCACGGTGAGTCTCGGGAGAGTAAGTCGCATAGCCGCAAGCGGCAATGACCGCCGCTTGCGGCTATGCGACGAGGCCTAGTCATTTCCCTTGTTGTTCTTCTTTTCCTTTTCAGTCTCCAACACCTCCCCCTCCTCGAGCCCCTGCCCCCGTCGCCCGCCGATGTCCGGGTGGTTGGTCTTCGGCAGGTGCTTCGACAGCTCGTCCTTCTTGGCCGCGTACTCGGACTTCGCCGCCAGGTTCGTCCACTCGTTCGGGTCCTTCGACTCGTCGTACAGCTCCTCGTCCCCGTTGGCGTAGCGGATCAGCCGCCAGCCCTCCGTGCGAACCGTGTGGTTCTTGAACCGGTACGTCGTCACCGCCGGCTCGTCCCACGTGCCTGCCGGGTCGGACAGCAGGTGCTTGATGCTCCGCCCCTCGACGTGCTTCGGGATCGGGATGCCGCATACGTCGCACAAGGTCGGGTAGATGGTCATGAAGTCCACGGTGCGGTCACACCGACTGCCGGGCTTGGTCAGACCCGGCACGACCCAGATGAGCGGGGAGCGGGTCGCCTCCTCCCACAGCGCGAACTTCCGCCAGTGGTGCTTCTCGCCCAGGTGCCAGCCGTGGTCGCACCAGAAGACGATGACGGTGTTGTCCCGGTAGGCGCTCTTGTCGAATGCGTCCATCAGCCGGCCGATGTTCATATCGCAGTAGCTGATGGTGGCCAGGTAGCCCTGGATCGCCTCCTTCCACCGGCCGGACTTGACCATCGGCTCGTGGTCGGTCTGCGGGTGGGCCATCTTGACGCCGGCCGGGGGGATGTCGTCGAGGTCGTTCTCCAGGTACGGCGGCAGCCGGATGTCCTTGAGCGGGTGCATGTCGTAGTACTTGCGGGGCACGTCCCACGGCATGTGCGGCTTGTGCAGCCCGCAGGCGAGGAAGAGCGGCTTGTCGTGCTTCTTGCCCAGCTCCTTGATGGCGTAGTCGGTGATGCGGTAGTCGGGCAGGTCGGCGTCCTGGCAGTCCAGCGGGGCGAACTTGATGCCGCCGACGCCGTCGTTGCCCTTGGGCTTGGGGGCCCTGCCCTCGTCCGCCAGGTAGTCGTCCCACTCGGCCCGCCGCTTGTACGCCTCGTGGTAGATCTTGCCGGCCCCGCAGACGTAGTAGCCGGCGTTGCGGAACGCGGTGGTAAGCGGCTTGTCCTGGGGGATCGCGGTCCGCCAGTCGTTGCGGTTGTCGTACACGCCGGTGGTGCCCGGCCGCATGCCGGACATCAGGGCCGCCCGGGACGGGTTGCACACCGGGGCGGCGCAGTAGCTGCGAGTGAAGTGGAGGCCCCGGGCCGCGAGCCGGTCCAGGTTCGGGGTCTTGACCTGCTTGTCGCCCAGATACCCGACCCAGTCCCGCAGGTCGTCGATGGCGATGAACAGGACGTTGGGCTTGTCGGCGGCCGCGGCGGGCGCACCGGCCCCCAGGACGGCAGAGAGAACGATCAACCCGCGCATGGCGAACTCCTCGTGAGGAGTAAAGGGGGGCCGGGTTGCCGTTCGCTAACGGGGTTACGACTTCGCAACCTTCTCCGCGGCGGTGTGCTCGGCGGCCTTGGCCCCGCCGAAAACCCCGCGCTTGAACAGCACCCACACCGCGCCGATGGCGACGATGCACCCGGCCAACACCAGGACGGCTTCACTTCCGGAC
>DASXAN010001425.1:0-3925 GCA_036406755.1 Gemmataceae bacterium | reverse complement strand
CGGCCACGCCGGCCAGGGCGAGCACCACGACCGCCAGGCCCCACCCGCATCGGCTGTACATCTCGCCTCCCGGCTCGCGGGGCGGGCGACCGCCCGGCCCGAGTCTAACAGATGTGTCCGGGCGGCGACAGGGGCTCGGCCGCTGAGTGGTGTCCTCATCTTGGTAGGTGCCGCGAGCCGAGCGGCACTCCCGGTCCGGCTCGGCTCGCCGGACCTACCCACCAGGACACCACCCGCGGCCTACACGGGCCCTTTGGTACAATGAGGGCCACGGCCCCGATTCCGTTCCCCGCTGGTACTCCCCGCACATGTCGTCCGCCCCCGACTTGCAGGCCCGCCTCGACGCCCTCGGCCGGGCCGGCCCCGACGGCGTCGTCGCGGCCGTGGACCTCGTCCTCGACGAAGCCGTCCGCCGAGACGCCAGCGACGTCCACTTCGAGCCGACGCCCACGGCCCTTGACGTCCGCTTCCGCATCGACGGCGTCCTCCGCCCGGTCGCCGCCCTGCCCCGCTCACTGGCCCCGAACGTCGTCGCCCGCCTCAAGGTGCTCGCCGACCTGCTCACCTACCGCGTGGACATCCCCCAGGAGGGCGGCGTCCGCGAACCACCGGGGCCCACGCGGGAACGTGCCGCCGACCTGCGGGTGAGCACATTTCCGACGGTCCACGGTGAGAAGGCCGTCGTCCGCGTCTTCCGCACCGCCGCCCGGCTCACCGACCTGGACGACCTCGGCCTGCCGCCCGACGTCCGCGACACGCTGGTCGGGCTGCTCAACGAGCGGTCCGGGGCCGTCCTGCTCACCGGGCCGAGCGGCAGTGGCAAGACGACGACCATCTACGCCTGCCTCCGCCGGCTGATCCGCGATGGGGCCGGCCGGCACGTCGTCACCATCGAGGACCCGGTCGAACAGTGGGTCGAGGGGGTGAGCCAGTCGCAGGCCCGGCCCGGGACGGAGTTCGACTTCGCCCGCGGGCTGCGGAGCCTGCTGCGGCAGGACCCGGACGTCATCATGGTCGGCGAGATTCGGGACCGGGAGACGGCGGCCGTCGCGGCCGAGGCGGCCCTGACCGGCCATCTCGTGTTCAGCACGCTGCATGCCGGGTCGGCGTGCGGCGTCGTCGGCCGGCTCTTGGACATGGGCGTCGAGCCGTACCTGCTCACCAGCGGGCTGAAGGGCATTCTCAACCAGCGGCTGTTGCGGCGGCTGTGCGGCGACTGCCGCGGGGCGGGGTGCCCGGCGTGTGGCGGCGCCGGCTACCGCGGGCGGTTCCTGGTAGCAGAGCTGCTGACGCCGGACGCGGCGTTGCGGCGGGTGATCCTGGCCAAGGCCGACGCCGACGAGCTGGAGGCGGTGGCGGCGAAGTCCGGGTGGCGAACGATCCGGGACGCGGCGGCCGCCGCCGTGGCCGACGGGCGGACGACGGCGGAGGAGGTGGCCCGGGTGCTGGGTCCGGGTCAGCGACCCGGCGAACCGGCGGCGTGAGCCGCCGGGTGGTCGCATGGCGGCGGATTTCTCGGTATCATGGGCGCATCACCAGTCGCGCCGTCGCCCTTGACGGGAACCCCATGACCGCCGACGAACTCATCGCCCTGAACGACCAGATCGCCGGCATGGCCAAGGCCGGCCTGCCGCTCGACCAGGGGCTCGCCGGGCTGGCCCGCGAGATGGGCCGCGGCCGGCTCCGCAGCGTCACCGCTGCCATCGCCGACGACCTGCGGGCCGGCACCCCGCTGCCGGAGGCCGTCGAGCGGCGGCGGGCCGACCTGCCCCCGTTCTACGCCCACCTCGTCACGGCCGGCATCCGCACCGGCCGGCTGCCCGAGGTCCTCGCCACCCTCACCGCCTACGCCCGCACCGTCGCCGTCACCCGGGCCATCGTCGTCGAGTCGCTGTTCTACCCGGCCGTCGTCCTGTCGCTGGCCACCATCCTGCTCGGCGGGCTGGTGTTCTTCATCGTCCCCCAGTTCGACCAGCTGTTCAACGACTTCCACATGCGGCTGCCGTGGATCACCGAATGGGTCCTCCGGATCACCCGCTACCCGATCCCGATCTTCGCCGTCCCCGTCGCGGTGGTCGCCACGGTCTTTCTGACGTGGCTGGTCACCCGCTGGACGCCGGCCGGGCGGCGGGCGTGGGCCCGGCTGGTGTACTCCGTCCCGGTCGTGGGCACGCTCGTCCGGTCGGCCCGGCTGGCGGCGTTCGCGGACCTGTTGTCCGTGCTGGTCGAGTACGAGATGCCGCTGCCGGACGCGTTCCGCCTGGCCGGGCAGGGGTCGAGCGACCCGCTCATGGCCGGCCGGGCCGGGGCCGTCGCCGACCGGCTGGCGACGGGGATCGCGCTGGCCCCGTCGCTCCGCGACCTGGGGCTGTTGCCGGAGTGGGTCATCTGGATGGCCGGGTCCGGGGAGCAGCGGGGGGCGCTGGCCGCGGCGCTGCGGCAGATCGCGGCCGTCTACCGCCGCCAGGTCGAGGCCCGGGCGGCGCTCTTGCGGTCGGTCCTGCCGGCGTTCGCCATCATCGGCACGGCCGGGGTACTGGTGGCCGTGTTCGTCCTGTCCGTCATGGTGCCGATGATCAAGTTGATCGAGGGGCTGATGCGGTAGGCGGGAGGGCGAGGCTCCTGCCGAGCCGGGAGAAGCCGGCTCGGCGGGAGCCTCGCCCTCCCAGGGGTAGACCGGTAGGCATGAGCAACGAGGCCGTCATCCTGATCGTGTTCGCGGCCGTCGCCTACGGGCTGGTCGGCGTCAGCGCGTTCCTGATCCTGCTCGGCCGGCGGGCCGGGTGGTTCGGCGTCGCCGCCAGCGTCGTGGCCACGCTGTTCTACCTGACCGCCGCCGCGATCGCGACCGGGATGGCCCAGGCCGTCGTGTCGTTCCTCGACAACACGACGATGTCGACGTTCTGGGCGGCGGTGACGGCCGCGTTCGTCTCGATCCTGCCGCTGCTCCTGGCCCTGATGCTGCCGGTCGGCTGGCTGCTGTACGCCCACCGCCGTTACCGCCAGGCCCGGCAGGACGAGCT
The DNA here is from genome assembly GCA_036406755.1 of Gemmataceae bacterium. Lineage (GTDB taxonomy): Bacteria > Planctomycetota > Planctomycetia > Gemmatales > Gemmataceae > DASXAN01. Next base: position 902 of record DASXAN010001425.1, on the reverse strand, counting down.
GCTTCAAGTGATCGCCACGGCCGCCGAATCCGGGCTGCCGCTGGCCCCGGCCGTGCGGGCGTACCTGCACGACCGGCCGCGGGACGGGCGGGCCGCCTGGGACGCGCTGCTCCTGTTCGTCTTCCCGCCGGGTTACCTTGTCTGGACGCAGCGGCGGACGTTCGACGACCGGGTGGCCCGGCTGTCGGCCCTGCTGGCCGCCGGTGCCCCGCTGCCGGAGGCGCTGAAGGTGGTCCGCGGGGTGGCCCCGGGAGAGGTGAAGATCGCCGCCGAAGTCGGGGAGACGACCGGCCGGCTGGCCGCCTGCCTGCGGCGGGCCGACCGCGACCGGCTCGCCGGCGTGTGGCTGGAGGTCCTGCCCCGCATCCTCTACCCGTTCCTGGTGCTGTTGGCCGTCGGCGGCGTGGCGACGTTCCTGGCGCTGTTCGTCATGCCCAAGTTCCAGAAGATCTTTGCCGACCTCGGTCAGACGCCGCCGCCGGTGACGACCCGACTGATCGAGCTGACGGACAGCGTCACCTCCCTGGACATCGACGACGACATGATCGCCACCGCGAGCATGGTCGTGTTCGGGCTGATCGGGCTGATCGCCCTGATCGCGGTCAGCCCGTTCATCCGCTGGCACCTGCCGGTCATCGGCCGACTGTTCCGGTGGGAGACGCAGGGGCTGGTGCTGCGGATGCTGGCGGCGCTGTTCGACGCCGGCTGGCCGGCCCCGAAGGCGCTGGGCCTGCTGGCCGGGTCGGCGGCCGTGCCGGGCGTGGTCCGCCGGCGGCTGGTGCGGGCGCAGCAGGCGACGGCCCGCGGGGAGCCGCTGCCCGACGCGCTCAGCCGGGCGGGGCTGCTGCCGGCCGGGATGGCCCCGCTGGTGGCGGCATCGGAGAAGACGCGGACGCTGCCGT
>DASXAN010001424.1:0-5973 GCA_036406755.1 Gemmataceae bacterium | reverse complement strand
TCGTGCTGCACGGCGACCGGCTCAACGGCCGGTTCGCCCTGGTGCGCATGAAGGGCCGGGGCAAGGGCAAGGAGAACTGGCTGCTCATCAAGTCGCGCGACGAGCACGTCCGGTCCGCGGCGGCCGAAGCCGACACGCCGGCCCGCTCGGTGGCGCGGCGGCCGGCGAAAGCTCGCGTCGAGTCGAACGGCAAGCCGCCGCGCGGCGGCGTCGCGGTCACCAACCCGGACAAGATCCTGTTCCCGGACGCCGGCATCACCAAGGGGGAGGTCGTGGAGTATTACCGCAAGGTGGCGAAACGGCTCCTGCCGTTCCTCAAGGACCGGCCGGTGACGCTGGAGCGACTACCCGACGGCCTCGGCCCGGGCAAGCCGCACTTCTGGCAGAAGAACACGCCGGAGTCGTACCCGGCCTGGGTGCCGCGGGTGGAGTTCGAGACCGAGCGCGGCAAGCCGGTGCGGTACGTCCTCGTCAACGACGCGCCGACGCTCCTGTACCTGGTCAACCAGGGCACGCTGACCTTCCACCCGTGGCTGTCGCGGGTGGACGACCTGGACCGCCCGGACTTCGTGCTCTTCGACCTCGACCCCGGCGCGGCGTCGTTCGGTGACGCGGTCGCCGTCGCCAGAAAGCTCCATGACATCTTGGAAGCGGAAGGGGTCGAGGCGTTCGTCAAAACGTCGGGCAAGACGGGGCTGCACGTCCTGGTGCCGTGGAAGTCGGCCGGTGACTTCGACGCCGCGCGGAACTGGGCCGCCGGCGTCGCCGGCCGGGTGGCCGAGGCGCTGCCCGACGTGGCGACGACCGAGATCCGCAAGGCCAAGCGGCACGGGCGGGTGTACGTGGACGTGATGCAGAACGCCCGCGGCCACCACGCCGTCCCGCCGTATGTGCTGCGGGCGGTGCCGGGGGCGCCGGCGTCCACGCCCCTGCACTGGCGGGAGCTGACCGATGACCTCGACCCTGCCCGGTTCAACCTGCGGACCGTCCCGGCCCGGATCGCTCGGCAGAAGCGCGACCCGATGGCGCCGTTGCTCCGGCGGTAGAGCGCCGTCCGGGTCAGTGCAGCAGGTCGTCCGAGCTTGAGCGCCGGCGATGTCTTCATCCTCGCCGGCGCTCGGGCCCGGAGAATTCCGTCTTCGGCTACGCTGCGCGCGTCGTCGGCCGGATCAACATGTCGAAATGGCCGCGGGTCGAATACCCGAGGAACAGTTGCGTCGAGAGCTGGACCGTCCCCTGGCCGGCGTAATGGGCAAAGACGCCCGTGCCGCTGACGACCTTGTAGTTGAACTTGGTCGGCAGGGCGGCGAAGCTCGTCTGCGTCGGCCCGGTCAGGTCCAGCGTGAGTGTGCCGCGGCCGCTCGTTAGCGTGATTCGGCCGTGGGCCTGCCCCGACCGGATGTTGCCGACCGTCTGGATCGACCCCTTCACGGCGAAAAAGCCCAGGTTGCCAAACTGTACCGAGCCGTCAAACGTGTAGGACTTCCCGGTGCCGCTCACCGGGCTCGTCGCCGTAAACCGGCCGTGAGTGGTTAGCGACGGCACCGCGACGGTCGTGAGGGCCGTGGTCGCTACCCTGGCCGTCGTCGTGGCTGCGGTTGGCACCGGGATCGTCGCACTCGGCAGGACGCGCGCGCCCAGCTCTTCCACCCTTAGCACCCTGCGGCGTGTGATCATCGGTCGGCCCTCCGATGGGGTTCGGGTTTGTGCGTGGGGCGGCCCTATACCGGCGGCCGCCGATTCCGACAAGACAAGAAATGGCGCAAGTCGCCGCCCGCTTTTCGTCCTCCCTCTCTGGCGTCTTGAGCCAACACAGGATCGGCCGCGACGGGGCCGGGCTTTAGCAGTTCCGATGCCGAAACCCCGTTGGCACGTCAATTGCACATTTCGGCTCGTAGAGCGTAGAGCGATTCTCCCGCCTTACGAGGAACTGCCATGACGCTGGACACACCGCCGATCGAGCCGCGCGTGGACGTCCGGGACGGGCGAGTGGTCATCGACGTTCGTTGGGATGACGCCGACGCACTGCGTGACCATTTCCGGTTGAACGGCCTGCCGGGCACAGTGAGTCTCGACCCCGCCACCCGCGAGGCGAGCCTGGAGCTGTGGGACGCCCCGGACCCGGACCGCGCCCGGGCCGTGCTGGCCGACTGGCTGCGATAACGCGCGAACCGTCGGTATTCGATTTGCGATAATACTCTTGGACGGGAATGATGTTGGATCGATCGGACCGCGGCCGGGTTTGACACCCCGGGGAGGGCATTGCCATGACGGGTGAAGAGGGGCTGAACGAAGTTATCCATGACGTGGAGCGGATCGAGCACCAGTTGGACGAGGTGATTGACGAGCTGAAGCACGAACAGGATGTCCAGCGGCACTTGCCCGGAGACGAGGGGCTGGCGCGGGTGTTCCCGGTAGACCCGCCCCATCCGGGCCAGCGGGCGCCCGAGTTGGGTTCGTAAGCCGGGCGGTCAGAATTGCCACTGGCGGCGGCTCTCGCCGCGGATGTCGTCGCCGATCTCGCCGGCCACGCCCCGCAGCCGCAGGGTGGCCGCCCCGTTGCAGTCCGGCCGGGCCAGTTCCAGCAGCAGTGCGGACAGCGCCTTCTGGGCGCGGACGTAGCGCTCGGCGTTGGCCGGGCCGAACGCGCCGGCCGAGATGGCGGCGGGGTCCACCGGGGCCGGCCCCAGGACGGGGGCGGCCGAGGCGCCGTCGCGGCACCACACGTCTTGCAGCGCACCGTCGCGGCTGGCCAGGTCGAGGACGTACACGGACGGGTTCGGGTCGGTGACGATCCGGGCGGCGGCGAGGCCCAGCAGGCGGAAGGCCTCGTCCACGCGCCGCTCGTTCGCCCCCGCCTCGGCCCGTTCCACCGGCCATGCCGACGTGCGCTCCGGGGAGCGTGCGACAGCGCTCATGGGACAACTCCGGTTGTGAAGTTATCCCACTAGGATACCACAGCCTCACCGAGCCGAAAGGGCATCTTGCGCGTTTTTTCGCGCCGCCGGAGCGGCACCCCCGCGGGCCATGGCCCGCGGGGGCGCGGTCGCTCAGTCGTCTCGGTCGCCGCGATCGTGGTCGCCGTCGTGGTCGTCATCGCCGTGGCCGTGATGGTCGTCGTGGTCGTGGTCGTGGCCGCCGCCCGTCTTCGGGGTGACCAGCCCGCTCGGGATGGAGACGTTGCCCCGGTTGTCCCTCCAGGTGTTGGCGGTCCCGGCCGTGCCGGTGCCGGTGGACAGGTCCACGGCGTCGGCCCCGGTGGTCAGGTTATTGGTGTTGTTGTTCCGCAGCACGTTGCGGGTCACGGTGTTGCCGGTGGCCGTCGATTCCAGGAAGATGCCGGCCCGGCCATTCAGCGTGGCGAAGTTGTTCCGGATGGTGTTGCCGGTCGCGGTCCCGGGCAGGGCGTTCGGGTCGTTCGGGTCGCTGCCGACGTTGATCCCGTCGAACCCGTTGAACGAGACGTCGTTGCCGTCGATCAGGTTGTTGTCGGCGTTGACCACGCCGATGCCGTTGAAGGTGTTGTTGAACGACCGGTTGCCCGTGACCGTGGTGTTGGTCACGTGCTGCTCGCCGGGGAAGGAGGCGAGCAGGATGCCCTCGTCGTTGCCGAAGACGACGTTGCGGGCGACGTTCACGTTGGACGTCTGCAGCACCAGGATGCCGACGCCCTCGTTGTCGGCGTTGCCGACGTTGTTGGAGACGAGGTTGAACGTGACGTTGGCCCGGGCGTTGTCGCTAACCTGGATGCCGATCGGGGCCGCCGCCGCGCCGGCCTGGCCGGGGCCGCGGACGATGTCGCCGGCGATGGTGGCCTTGGACCCGGTGCCGATGACCTCGATGCCCACCTGGGCGTAGCCGAAGACGGTGTCGCCGCGGGCCGACCCGGACCCGGACTCGGACGCCGGGGAGTCGAAGTGGGTGCCGAACTGGATGCCGGCGTTGCCGCCGACGATGGTGAACCCGACGATGTCCACGTCCTTGGCCCCGCCGGCCACGTGGACGGCGATGTCCGCCCCGGCCGGGGCCTGGATGCGGACGGTGCCCGGCCGGCCGGCGGCGATCAGGTCCAGGTCGTTCTTGGTGATGGTCACGGCCTCGGTGTACGTCCCGGCGAACACCTTGATGGTGTCGTGCGGGTGGGCGGCGTCGACGGCCGCCTGGATCGAGTTGAACTTGTGCTTGGCAGGGTTGGGCGTGAAGTTGTCGTCCACCAGCAGGGTGGAGGGCGTGGTGCGGGCCTCGAGCTCGACCAGCCGAAGGCGCGGGCCGGCCCGACGGACGCGACGGGGAGTGTGGCCCAACACGGTGCGGAGCGGGTTGTGAAGCATGGCCAGTCCTTTCCCGAATGACATGGACGGAACTCCGTGAAACTCCACGGCGGGGATGGTGTTCCAGCAACTGCTGTACCGCCGGTGGACGGGCGGCTGAGCGGTGACGCCGCCCCGGGATTTGGGCAACGTCCATTCTCACCCGGCCGACAGGTCCGCGTCTGTGAACTGTCTGACAAAGACGGGCGCACTGTTCCCGTGTTCAGGTAAGACGATCGTCCGAAAAGAGTTGCGGCAACCGACCTATGGACCTGCGGCCGGCCACGCTAGGCTGGGTACGTCACCGATCAGGAGTCGGCCGTGGTGTTACGATGCGTGTTGGACGGACTCATCTTGCCCGCCGAACTGCGACTGGGCGTGCCACCGCTGGTCGTCCACGACGGCGACGAGTCATTCCTGCTGGAGTCGGTCGAGGCGATCTACTACGAATTGGTGGCCGCGACGGACGACGAGTTGCTGCTGGCCCAGCGGTACTACCGCCTGCTGCGGCTGGCCCCCGACTTTCACCGCGTCGCGGCGTGATGCCGCGCCGTCACTTCGCCCGCTCCTCCTTCGTCGGTTGGCCGAAGTACTTGAACCTGTCGAAGCGGTCGTCGTTCGCATTCAGCCGAGGGTCGCCAGTCCGCCGCATCCAGCCGTCGAGCAAGCCTCGCAGCTCGGCCTTGACCGCCGCGAATTGCGGGCGGTCGGCGACGTTGGTCAACTGGTACGGATCGGCCGTCACGTCGTACAACTCCTCCGCCGGCCGCTTGGCGAACGCCAGTTCGTACAACCGCTTGACCGCCGGCTCCTCGCGGTGGTCGAGGATGTAATCCTTGCTCGGGCCGGGGTCGCAGTCGCCGTACCGGCCGACGGCGAAATACTGCTCCGGGTCGCCGGCCGGCCAGCGGTCCGGGCGGAGGTTGCGGATGTAGAGGAACCGCCCCGTCCGCACCGCGCGGCTGGGATAGCTCAGGTCCCCCTTGCGGACGTTAGTGTGCCGCTCCCGCTCCAGGTACACCTCGCCGGCCGGCTGGAACTTGCCATCGGTCAACAGGGGGACGAGGTTGTTTCCGGCGTGGTCCGGAGACGGGGCCAGGCCGGCCGCGGCCAGGAAGGTCGGCGCCAGGTCCAGGTGACTCACCAGGTTGTCGGCCCGGTTGCCGCGGAACACCTTGCCCGGCCAGCGGACGGCCAGCGGCACCCGCGTGCCGCCGTCATACAGGTTCGCCTTGCACCGCGGGAACGGCCAGCCGTTGTCGCTGGTCACCACCAGGAGCGTGTTCGGCGCCCGGCCGGAGGCGTCGAGCGCCTTGAGTACCTCACCCAATTCGGTATCGAATTGCTGCACGGCGGCGTAGTAGTCGAGGATGTCGTCGCGGACTTCGGGCGCGTCCGGCCAGAACGGCGGGACGGCGACGGCGGCCGCCGACAGCCCCGCCTTCTTCCCCGAGCCGCGCTGGTACGGCCGGTGCGGCCGGTTGCTGCCGAACCAGAAGAAGAACGGCTTGTCGCCGGGAACGCTTTTCACGAACGCCTCAAAAGTCGCCGCCCGCGGCCCGGCCGGGTTGCGGGTACGGCCGCTGCCCTCGAGCGATCCGGGCCCCCAGCCCTTGCCGGTGTGCCCGATCGCATACCCGGCCTTCTCCAATTGGTCGGGGAA
>DASXAN010001423.1:0-1869 GCA_036406755.1 Gemmataceae bacterium | reverse complement strand
GACGAGGGCACCCTCAACGACAAGCTGGCCCGGCAGGTCTTCGACGGCCTGCTGGACGGCGAGGGGACCCCGGACGAGATCGTCGCCGCGCGTGGCCTCGCGATCGTCTCCGACGAGGGTGCGCTGGGTGCCGCCGTCGACCACGCGATCGCCGCCAACCCCGACGTCGCCGAAAAGATCCGCGACGGGAAGGTCGCCGCCGCGGGCGCACTGATCGGAGCCGTGATGAAGGAGATGCGCGGTCAGGCGGACGCCAACCGGGTGCGCGAGCTGATCCTGGAGAAGCTGGGCTAGTCTGCCTGCTGTCACATCCAGTGAACGCCCGCGGTGGGGGAAGCCGGTCGAAGTCCGGCGCTGACCCGCAACCGTAGGCCGCGCTCCCCCGGGAGCACGGCGAGCCGGAACACCTGCCACGACGCGTCCCGAACACACGCTGTCGAGGAACGCAGCGGGTGGGTTTCCGATCCCGCGTCGCGGGAGGCCTGCCCGCTGTTGCAGCGGGAAGGAAACCATGTCCCCACTCATGTCGCCACGCCGCGCCGGCACGGCGCTCGTCGCCGCCGCACTGGCGGCCTCTCTCGTCGCAGGGGCCGGCCCGGCCCAGGCCGTCTCGTCGTCATCGCCTGCGGGCCACGGGGCCACGTGGCTGGCCCGCCAGCTGAACAAGCACGGCGTGATCCACAACGCGCAGTTCGACTTCGACGACTACGGACTCACCGCCGACACGGTCTTGGGACTCAAGGCGATCGGCGGCCAGAAGAAGGCCGTCAAGCAGGCACGACGGGCACTCGCCCGGCACGTCGATGACTACACGACGTTCCAGACCGACCGGTACGCCGGACCCACGGCCAAGCTGCTCGTCGTGGCCCAGCAGACCGGAGCGAACCCCCGCCACTTCGGGGGAGTCAACCTCGTCAACCGGCTGGCCGTCCGCGTTGCCACCCAGGCTCCGATCAAGGGTCGGATCCAGGACAAGTCCACCTCGGGCGACTTCGCCAACTCGATCGGGCAGATCTTCGCCGTTCGCGGGCTCTTGCGGGCGGGCGACCCCTCGGGGACCGAGGCGCTCGGCTTCCTGCTGAAGCAGCAGTGTCGCAGCGGCTTCTTCCGGCTCGACTTCGACTCCGACACGACCGCACCCGACCAGAGGTGCGGCAAGGGCGACCCGGCAGACGCCGACGTCACGGCGCTGGCGGTCGTGGAGCTGACCGCCGTCGCGAAGGGTCACGGCGCCCTGAAGCGTTCGCTCGGTCACGCCGTCCGCTGGCTCAAGCGGAACCAGAAGGCGAACGGCAGCTTCGGCGGCTCCGGACCCACGTCGGCCGCCAACGCCAACAGCACCGGCCTTGCCGGATGGGCTTTTCGCACCGCTGGGAAGTGCGGTTCCGCGCGCGACGCGGCCGCTTGGCTGGCCAAGCTCCAGATCCGCGGCGACGTGTCCGGCACTCCGCTTGCGGGTGACCGCGGCGCGATCGCCTACGACCATGCCGCGATGAAGGCGGCGAAGCGGCACGGCATCACCCAGTCGACGCGGGACCAGTGGCGTCGTGCCGGTGCTCAGGCTGCGCCCGCACTGCTCGCGCTGTCCCGGTGCCGGTCCTGACCGTCGTGGTCCGGCTCGCCGTGCGTCTCACCGTCGCGGCCCTCGTGGCCGCGGCGGTGGGGCTCGGCGTATCTGCGCCGGCGCAGGCGGCCATCTGCGGCAGCGCCTCCGGGGTTTCGGTGGTCGTCGACTTCCACCAGCTTGGCGGTGGTGTCCAGGCCGACTGTGACGCGAACGGCGCCGGGAAGTACGCCGCCGCCCAGTTCGCAGACGTCGGGCACACGATCACCTACGTGCAGCGACAGCCCGGGTTCGTCTGCCGGGTG
>DASXAN010001422.1:0-2862 GCA_036406755.1 Gemmataceae bacterium | reverse complement strand
GCCGCGACGCGGAGTCTGCGGAGCGGAGCGCGCGCTCCGCTCCGCAGACTCCGCGTCGCGGCTAACCGTGTTCCAGTACAGGCACCCGCGCGAGCACCTCGGCGATCACGTCCCCCACCTGCTTGCCCTCGATCTCCGCCTCCGGGCGGACGATCAGCCGGTGCCCGAGCACCCCGACCGCCACCGCCTGCACGTCCTCGTGCGTGCTGTAGTGCCGCCCGTCCAGGAGCGCCCGCGCCCGGGCGCACCGCAACAGGCTCAGCGCCGCCCGCGGGCTGGCCCCGAGCGCCACGTCCGGGTGCTGCCGCGTCGCCTCGGCCAGCTGGACGATGTAGTGCAGCAGCGTCTCGGCGGCGTACACGCCCGGCAGCCGGGCCTGCAGGTCCAGGATTTCGTCCGGCGTCAGCACCTGCCGTGGCTCGACGATCGGCCGGCTATGGAGGCGCAACATTTCCACCTCCGGCTCGTGGCCGGGGTAGCCCATCGGCACCCGCAAGAGGAACCGGTCCAGCTGCGCCTCCGGCAGCCGGTAGACGCCCTCCTGCTCGACCGGGTTCTGCGTCGCCAGCACCAGGAACGGCTGCGGCAGCGGCAGCGTCGTCCCCTCGATCGTCGCCTGGAACTCCTGCATCGCCTCCAAGAGTGCTGACTGGGTCTTGGCCGGGGCGCGGTTGACTTCGTCGGCGAGCAGCACCTGGCAGAAGATCGGCCCCTGCCGCAGCACGAACTCGTTGGCCTTGCGGTCGAAGACGTAGGTGCCGGTGACGTCGCTGGGGAGCAGATCGGGCGTGAACTGGATCCGCTGGTACTGGCCGCCGAGGATGCGGGCGAACGCCTTGGACAGCGTCGTCTTGGCGACGCCGGGGACGCCCTCGATCAGGACGTGCCCGCCGGCTAGCAGCGCGACGAGGAGCTGTTCGGTGACGTCCTCCATGCCGACGACGACGCGGGCGACCTCGGCCAGCACCTGCTCCCGCACGCCGCGGACGCGGACGGCCGTCTCGCGGGCGGCCTGGCCGTTGGCATCGGCGGCCGCCACGTCCGGCGGGACGACGGTTGTCGGCGTCGGACGGTGGTCGGCCATGAATAGGTCCTATCTGTCCCATAGGACTAATGGGACCTATGGGATCGATCCCGCAACCCGGCTTGTTATATCGGGGAATTCGCCGCCGCCAGCCGGACCTTGCCGGCCGCCACCGCGGCGTGCAGGTCGCGGAGGGCCGCGTCCAACCGCCGCAGCCCGGCCGGGGAGACGCGGCGGGCCGGGCCGCGGGCGGCGACGGCCCACAGGTCCCGCACCCGCCGACCGATGCGAAACCGCTCCCACCACGACCCGTCCACGGTGACGGCCGGCGGCGGGTCGTCCGGTGTCGGCGGCACCCCCAGGGCGGCGAACGCCTGGTGGGCCAGCTCGCGGGCGGCCTCGGCCAGGTTGCCCTGGGCGATGACCGCCTGGTGCCGCCGCTCGACGGCCGGCACGGCCGGGGCCAGGGCCGCGACCTGGGCGGGCACCCGCGGCACCCGCGGCTCCGGCCGGTAGCGGGCGTGCAGGAACCGGTACAGGCCGACGGCCACCAGGGCCAGCGTGAGCAGGAAGGCGAGGGTGCGGAGGATCGCCCGCGGCCCGCCGGTCATTTCGAGCAACACGTTGTTGAAGGCGTTCTCCCGTTCCAGCCCGGTGACCGCCTCGTTGGCCAGCGGCACCAGTTCCTCCAGCCGGATCGGCGGTAACGACGGGTACTCGAGAGACACATCGAAGTTGGTCTGGATCTGGCCGTCCTCATAGAAGAGGACTTCCGTCCGCCGCTTGTCGCCGCCGGCGTCGGTCAACCAGTGGGCGACGTTGAACGCGAACGGAATGTTGTCATTGTCCGCCTGGAGCATCATGTCGTTGATGAAGATGCTATGGTCGGCCAGGACGAGCAGGCGGCCGCTACCGAAGGTGCGTGTGACGCCGAACATCAACGGCGCTGCGCCCAGGTCGAAGCGTAGATTCTGGTTTCCAAGGAATTGCCTCCCCATCACCGGCAGCCAGGCGATGACAGGTAACAGCAGCGGATTGTGGTCAATGTAGCTGGGCCTGTTGGTGGCGACGTGAGACGGAACAGGTAACGCCGAGAAGATTGCGTGTCGCGGGCCGTTCGGTCCCAGCCGATCCCGCAGGATCGGACATTCCACCAACTCACCCCGGTACGAATCGTTCGGCGCGGCGTGGATGAATTCGCCGCTGATGTGGACTCTGACCGCTCGTTCAAAGCTAGCTGACGTCGGCCGGTCCGTCGCGATGAGCACCGCCCCGCCGCGGTTGAGGAATTGACGAAACGAACCATCGGCGAACAGCGGTTCCAAGACGTCGACGTCGCCCAGGACGACCAGGACCGTGTTCGCCGGATTGTCGAGCAGCTTGTCCGGGGTATCGAGTGATTTGGTGCCGACCTTCTTGAAGACCGCCCGGAACGCCTCCGTGCCCTCGCCGAACTTGTGGTGGCCGGCCGGTGGCCGCGCGCCGGCCGGGGCGGCCGCCGTGGCGGCGACGAGCAGCGTCAGAATAACCCGGCGCATCACCCCGCCCCCGCCAGTTCGGCCAGCGGCCCGCGGGCGGCGGTCCAGTCCGGCTCGCCGCCGGCCGCCGGGGCGTACCGGGCCTGTTCGTACAACGCCGCCAACCGCTCCGCCGCCGCCCGCCGCTCCGACTCGGTCCCGCCCAAGCACGCCGCGATCGCCCGGTGGTGCCACGCCCGCGCCGGCTCCCCGCACCGCAACAGCGACAGGTATTCGAACGCCCGGATCAGCTCCTCCCGCGTCGCCACCCGGGCCGGGTCTAGCGGCCAGGGGCCGAGCGGCCCGCGGCTTCCGCCCGCC
>DASXAN010001421.1:0-9720 GCA_036406755.1 Gemmataceae bacterium | reverse complement strand
CGCGGGTATCCCGACGGCTTGGCGTCGGGGTACCCGCGAAGCGCGGCGATGGCACCCGAGCCCATTTCCTGGCGCGTCTTGTAAATGGACATTTATACACTATACTTCAGCAGGTTCGGTTCCTGGTCGGCGAATTCACTTCGCGGGGGTCGCCAGATGCCGCAGGTCGTCGCATCCAGCAAGCGATCGCCTTTCAGGGCGGGGACGGCCGGTGTCGCAAAATGTCCCATTTTGTCGCGTCAGAAAAAGATGTTATTTCGCCCACCCGCTTGCCCTTCGCGCCGCCGCCGCCGCGTGCTATGCCGTCGCGGTCCCAGGAGGACCGGCCCGATGACAGTCCGTCCGTATCGCCCCGCCCGGGGGAAATCCCAGGCACTAAATCCCAAATCCCAAATTGCCAAGGTCTTTTTGGGATTTGGAACTTGGTGCTTGGTTATTGCCGGCGCGGCCGGCCAGACGCTCCAGCGGGATGCGTTCGACGGCAAGGAGCCGCTGTGGGCCCGCGGCCCGGCCAACGTCCCGGCCGCCGAGGAGGCCCACGCCCTGACCGGCGAGCACGCCCACAGCCTGCCTACGTCCGAGTACCTCCGCGTCAAGGCCGACGCCAACGGCGAACTGAACCCGTTCGTCTACTACAGCTACCCGACCCGCCCGGCCCCGGTCGCCGACGACATGACCGTCCGCGTCTGGGTCCGGGCCAGCCGCCCCGGCGTGCAGCTGCTCGCCCGGGTCGTGCTGCCGCGGGAGCGGAACCCGGACAAGCCGGGCGAGCCGCTGACCGTCCTGCTCCGCGGCGAGTCGTACACCGTCGCCGGCGGGTTCTGGCAGCCGCTGGAACTCCGCCGCCCGGCGAAACTGCTCAAGGACGAACAGCAGACGCTGCGGGCCAAGCTCCAGCGGGACGTGACGATCGACGGGGCGTACGTCGATCGCGTCGTGCTGAACCTGTACGCCGGGCCCGGCGTCACCGAGGCGTGGATCGACGACCTGGAAGTCGGGCCGGTGATCGAGACGGTTAGCCCCCCGTCAGCGACGGGGGGCAACGCAACGGGCGGCGGCAAGATGCCGACGCCGGCGCAGACCACCTCCCGCGCCAACATCCCGCCCACCACCCCGCTGGTGACGCCGGTGCCGCCGCCCATCCAGTCGCCGAAGGGGGCGCGGGTGGCGGTCGAGTTCAACCGCGAGCAGCTGTACGTCGGCGGGCGGAAGTACCTGTTCCGTGGCGTGCGGTACAGCGACACGCCGCTGAAGGTCCTCCGCGACGCCGGGCTGAACACGCTGTTCGTGGACCACGCCCTGGAGCCGAACGTCTACGAGGAGGCGGTCCGCGAGGGGTTCTGGCTGGTCCCGGTACTGCCGTCCGGCACGCCGGACCCGGAGGCGGTGGCCCGGGACGTGGGCCGGTTCGCGGCCGACGACGCCGTGCTGTTCTGGTATCTGGGCGGCGACTTCCGCGGCGGCATGATCGACACGGCCACCCGCACCGCCCACGCCGTCCGGGCCGCCGACCCGAACCGGCCGCTGGCCCTGGACGCCTGGGACGGCCTGCCCTCCTTCTCCCGCCAGGCCGACCTGATCTCCGCCCACCGCTTCCCGCTCATGACCAGCCTGGAGCTGCCGCAGTACCGGGACTTCCTCAACTCCCGCCGCCAGCTCGACCGGTACGGGTCGTTCTTCTGGACGTGGGTGCAGACGCACGTGCAGGACCCGATCCTGACGACCGTCTACCCCGAGGCGGCGGCCGGCCAGTTCACCGAGCCGATCGGCCCGCAGGCCGAGCAGATTCGGCTGGTCACCTACCTGGCGCTGTCGGCCGGGTGCAAGGGGCTGGCGTTCTGGTCGGACCGGTTCCTGGCCGACACCCACCAGGGCCGCGACCGGCTGCTGGCGCTGGCCCTGCTCAACCAGGAACTGCAAATGCTGGAGCCGCTGCTGCTCGGCGTCGTGGACGCCCCGGTGTGGATCGACACGTCGATCCCGGAGGTCAAGGCGGCGGTGCTGCGGTGCGACCGCGGGGTGCTGGTGTTGCCCTTGTGGCTGGGCCAGGGGGCACAGCTCGTCCCCGGCCAGTCGGCGTCAGCGAAGCTGACGATGACAGTGCCGATGGTCCCGACCGGGACGCAGGCGTGGACGGTCTCGCCGGGCGAGGTCAAGTCGCTGCCGCCGCCGAAGCGGGTGGTCGGCGGCAGCGAGGTGACGCTGAACGAGTTCGACATCACGGCGGCGGTCGTGTTCACGTCCGACAACTCACCGACCGGCCTGCTGGTCAAGTGGCAGGAGCAGAGCCGGCGGATGGTCAAGCTGGCGGCCCAGTGGAGCTACCAGTTGGCGGCCGTGGAGATCGACAAGGTCGAGAAGGTGCAGGCGCAGCTCCGCGACCTCGGCCACGAGCCGGGCGACGCCCGGACACTGCTGGCGAAGTCACACCAGTACGTGGCGGAGGCGAAGGCGGCGTGGGACGCGGACGACTACCGCAAGGCGTACCGGGACGCGCAGCGGGCGCTGCGGCCGCTGCGGATTCTGATGCGGGCGGAGTGGGAGGAGGCGGCCAAGTCGCTCGGCCCGGACGCCCCGCCGACGGCCAGCCCGTACGCCGTCAGCTTCTTCACCCTGCCGAAGCACTGGCGGTTCCGGGCGCTGCTGGAGCAGTGCTCGCCGGGCGGCAACCGGCTGCCGGACGGCGACTTCGAGCAGCCCGGCGCGCTGCCGTCCGGGTGGCGGGAGCAGCGGTCCACGCCCGACGAGGTCGAGGGCGACGTGCGGCTAACCAGCGAGCAGCCGCACGAGGGCCGGCGGTGCCTGATGATCCAGGTGCGGCCGCGGATGCTGCCGCCGGCGAACGCCCCGGCCGGCCCACCACCGCCGGTGACGGTGCTGGAAGCAACGTATCTGGCCGTGACCAGCCCGCCGGTGGCGTTGCCGCCGGGCAGCCTGGTGCGGATCAGCGGCTGGGTGAAGCTGCCCAAGGCGGTCGAGGGGTCGGCCGACGGGGCGCTGGTGTTCGACACGGCCGGGGGCGAGCCGCTGGGCCTGCGGCTGACGGCGGCGACGAAGGGCTGGCAGCGGTTCACGCTGTTCCGCCGGGTGCCGGCGACCGGGGCGGTGCAGGTGACGGCCGCCCTGACCGGCGTCGGCACGGCGTACTTTGATGATCTGACGATCGAGCCGCTGAATCCGAAGTAGGACCGGTTAGCCGCGACGCGGAGTCTTCGGAGCGGAGCGCGCTTTGACAGTCTCCGCGCTCCGCTCCGCAAGGCCTCCGCGTCGCGGCTAACCGCCTTGTCAGTCCCCCGCCCCCGCCCGTACCCTGATCAGTATCACCTCCGACCCGCAACACCCGGAGACGCACCCCCGCCATGGGCGAGCAATACATCTACACGATCGAAAACCTCTCGAAAGCCTACAACAAGCGGGAGGTCCTCAAGAACATCTGGCTCGCCTTCTACCCGGGGGCCAAGATCGGCGCCATCGGCTCCAACGGGGCCGGCAAGTCCACGCTCCTCCGCATCATGGCCGGCCAGGAAACCGACTTCCTCGGCACCGCCCGGCTGACCGACGGGTTCACCGTCGGCTTCGTCCCCCAGGAGCCGCGGCTGACGCCGAACAAGACCGTCCGCGACAACGTCGAGGAGGCCGTCGCCGGCACCCGCGCCCTGCTGGCGAAGCAGGAAGAGATCGGCAACAAGATGGCGGAGGCGTCGCCGGACGAGTTCGACAAACTCTCCGACCAGATGGACAAGGTCCAGGCCCAGATCGACGCCCTGGACGCCTACAACCTCGACCGCCAGCTCGAGATCGCCATGGACGCCATGCGGCTGCCGCCCGGCGACGCCCCGGTCGAGCAGCTCTCCGGCGGCGAGCGGCGGCGGGTGGCCCTGTGCAAGATGCTTCTCCAGCGGCCCGACCTGCTGCTGCTCGACGAGCCGACCAACCACCTCGACGCCGAGAGCGTCGCCTGGCTCGAACGGCACCTGCAGGAGTACCCCGGCACGGTCGTCAGCGTCACCCACGACCGCTACTTCCTCGACAACGTCGCCCAGTGGATTCTGGAACTCGACCGCGGCCACGGGTTCCCGTTCAAGGGGAACTACTCGTCGTGGCTGGAGCAGAAGCAGGACCGGCTCCGCAAGGAGGAGAAATCGGAAACGGCCCGGCAGAAGGCCCTGCAGCGCGAGTTGGAGTGGGCGAAGATGGCCCCGCGGGCGCGGATCGGCAAGAACAAGGCCCGGTTGGCCGCCTACGAAAAACTCGCCAGCCAGGAGTACGAGGAGAAGGAAGAGGAACTCGTCATCCAGATCCCGCCGGGGCCGCACCTGGGCGACCTGGTCGTGCGGGCCCAGGGGGTGAAGAAGGCGTACGGCGATAACCTGCTGTTCGAGGACATGAACTTCGACCTGCCCAAGGGCGGGCTCGTCGGCGTGATCGGCCCGAACGGGGCGGGCAAGACGACGCTGTTCAAGATGATCGTCGGCCAGGAAAAGCCGGACGCGGGCACGCTGACGGTCGGGCCGACGGTGCAGATCGCCTACGTGGACCAGAACCGCGACGCCCTGGACCCGAACAAGACGATCTTCGAGGAGGTCAGCGGCGGCACCGATTTCCTGATGCTCGGCAAGCGAAAGGTCGCCTCCCGCGGCTACCTGGCCCGGTTCAACTTCAAGGGGCCGGACCAGCAGAAGAAGGTGGGCGAGTGCTCCGGCGGCGAGCGGAACCGCATCCACCTGGCGAAGTTGCTCCGCAGCGGCGGCAACTTGCTCCTGCTGGACGAACCGACCAACGACCTGGACGTGGACACGCTGCGGGCGCTGGAGGACGCGCTGGTCAGCTTCGGCGGCTGCGCGGTGGTGATCTCGCACGACCGCTGGTTCCTAGACCGGATCGCGACGCACATCCTGGCGTTCGAGGGGGACAGCTCGGTGGTGTGGTGCGAGGGCAACTACCAGGTGTACGAGGAGCAGCGCCACGCCCGGCTCGGGGCCGACGCCGACCAGCCGCACCGGATCAAGTACAGGAAACTGCGGCAATAAGGGGGATCTCCCATGACACCGGCATCGGCCGAACTCCACGGCGTCGTCCGCGGGGGTGTGATCGTCCTCGACGCCCCGGCCGCGCTGCCGGACGGGACTCGCGTTACCGTCGTCGTCCCGCCGGCGACCGTCCCTCCAGAGTTGGGAGACGAATTCGCCGCCTGGGAACGGGCCAGTGACGAAGCCTGGGCGGCGATCGACGACTTGGAGCACCCCACGCCATGACGCCCGGCGAGGTGTACTGGGTCGAATTGCCGCTGGCGAACGGCCACGAGCAGGCGGGCCGCCGGCCCGCCGTCGTCATGCAAGACGACGCGGCCGCGGCCCACTCCCCGATGGTGTTCGTCGTCCCGCTGACGACGGCCGCCGCGGCCACAAGGTATCCCGGCGTCGTGCCCGTACCGGCGACCCAAGAGAACGGTCTGCGGGCCGACTCTTTCGCGCTCGTGTTCCAGTTCCGAGCCGTTGACCGCCGCCGGTTGCGCGACCGCATCGGAACCGTCGCCGCCGACCAGGTCGCGGCTCTGTTCGCCGCCTTGGACGGGCTCACCGGCCGGCGGCGGGAATCCTGACGCCCCGCGGCTGGCGGCCGGCCACGGCGTCGGGTACAATCGGCCCACCGAGCCACTATCCGCCCCCGGACCGGACTCGCGATGTCGGACTCCAAGCCGTCCTCGGACTCCTGCGGCGACACCCGCGCCTTCCCGGCCGAGTTGCCCCGGACGGAGACGTTCCTCCAGCCCGGCCCGGCCGCCCGGCCGGCGGCCGTCGCCCTCGGCCGGTTCGTCCTGGGCGAGCCGATCGGCCGCGGCGGCATGGGCGTCGTCTACCGCGCCTACGACCCGGCCCTCGGCCGGGAGGTGGCCGTTAAGATCCTCCTCGACCGGCCCGGCTACGCGCCGGACGCCCGGGCCGAGGTGGAGCGGCGGTTCCTGGCCGAGGCCCGGGCCGCCGCCCGCCTCCAGCACCCCGGCGTCGTCCCGGTCCACGACCTCGGCCGCACGGACGACGGCCGGCCGTTCATCGCCATGAAGTTGGTCGCCGGCCGGACGCTGGCCGACCTGCTCGCCGTGCGGCGGCACCCCGGCGACGACCTGCCCCGGTTCCTGCACGTCTTCGAGCAGGTGTGTCAGACGCTGGCGTACGCCCACGCCCACGGCGTCGTGCACCGCGACCTGAAGCCGGCCAACGTCATGGTCGGGGCCTTCGGCGAAGTGCAGGTCATGGACTGGGGCCTGGCCCTGCTCCTGGACGGCCCGCCGGCCGACCCGACGGACCCCGAGATCAAGCTGGCCGACACGGTCGAGGACGGCCCGGGGCTGGTGACCCGTGGCGGGTGGGGCACGCCGGCATACATGCCGCCCGAGCAGGCCCGCGGCGAGGCCGACCGGATCGGCGCCCGGTGCGACGTGTTCGCCCTCGGGGCGGTCCTGTGTGAGATCCTCACCGGCCGGCCGCCGTACGCCGGGTCGGACGGGCAGAGCGTCCGCGACAGCGCCGCCGGTGCCGAGCTGGCCCCGGCCACCGCCCGGCTGGGCGACTGCGGGGCCGACGCCGATCTGGTCCGGCTGGCGCTGGCCTGCCTGGCCGCCGACCCGGCCGAACGGCCGGCGGATGCCGGGGCCGTCGCCGCCGTCGTGGCGGCCTACCGGGCCGGGGTGCAGAACCGGCTGCGGGCGGCCGAGCTCGACCAGGCCCGGGCGGAGGCCACCGCCGGCGAGGCCCGCCGCCGCCGCAAGCTCAGACTGGCCCTGGCCGCGTCAGTGCTCCTGACCGCCGGCGTGGTGGGCGGCGGCTGGGCGTGGGTCGAGACCGAACGGGCCCGACAGCGGGACGTGGCCGAGCGGCTGGAGTCCGAGCGGCTGGCGGCGATGAGCGTGGCCCTGGAGCAGGCGGCCGACGCACTGCGGGCCGGCCGCTGGGCCGACGCCCGCGCCGCCCTGACCCGGGTTGAGGACCGGCTCCGGGACGCCGACCCCCACGCCGTCCGCGCCCACGCCGCCCACGTCCGGGCCGACCTGCGGACGGTCGCCGCCCTGGAGCACGCCCGGCTGGTGGCGGCCGACGCCATGCTCGGCACGTCGTTCGACCCGACCGCCGCCCACCGGGCCTACGCCGCCGCCTTCGCCGCCCACGGCATTCCGGTCCTCGACCTGGACCCGGACGCTGCCGCCGCCAAGGTCCGAGCGTCGCCGATCGCCGCCGCCCTGATCGACGCCTTGGACGACTGGGCCGCCCGCCACGTCCGGGACGACGGGCTGCGCCAACGGCTGGCGGCCGGCGCCGGCGGGGCCGACGACGACGACTGGCGCAAGCGCGTCCGCGCCGCCTGGGTCGCCTACGACGCCCGGGCCCTGGACGAACTGGCCGACGAGCCGGCGGCGCTGGACCAGCCGGCGTCCGCCCTGGCCCTGCTCCTGGCCCCGACCGGCGGCGGCGAGTCGGCCGGCGACCTCGACCTGTGGCGCCGCGCCCGCCGCCGCCGGCCGAACGACTTCTGGGTCAACCACGACCTGGCCGTGGCCCTGGAGCGGGGCGGGCCGAAGCATTTCGAGGAGGCTGTCGGCTTTTACCGGACGACCGTCGCCCTGCGGCCGGACAGCCCGGGCGCGTGGTACAACCTGGGCAACGCCCTGGCCAAGCTGAAGCGGCCGGCCGAGGCCGTGGACGCGTACACCACCGCCCTCCGCCTCAGCCCGGACTCGGCCGAGGTCCACAACAACCTGGGCAACGCTCTGGCCGACCAGGGCCGGTTCGGCGACGCCGAGGCCGAGTTCCGCAAGGCCGTCGCTCTGAAGCCGGACGAGCCGTTCGGACACCTGAGCCTCGGCCGGCTGCTGCACGTCCTGCGCCGGGTGGAGGAGGCCGAGCGGGAGTACCGCCGGGCCGTCCAGCTGCGGCCGGACCTCGCCCTGCCGCGGTTCTGTCTGGCTAGCTTGCTAAGCGATCAGAAGCGGATGGACGAGTCGCTGGCCGAACTGCGGCGGGCCGTCGAGCTCGACCCGGACCACGCCCCGTCCCGGTGCAACCTGGGCGTCCAACTCCTCCGCCGGGGCGAGCTCGCAGCCGCCGAGACCGAGTTGCGGCGGGCGGTCGCCGGCAAGGCCGAGCCGTCCACCCTGGGCGCGGCCTACAACGCCCTCGGCGCCCTGTTGAACCGGCAGCGTAAGTACGCGGAGGCGGAAGCGGCGTACCGCATGGCCCTGATCCACCGTCCGGACTCGCACGAGACACGGTTCAACCTCGGCAAGGTGCTCCAACAGACCGCCCGGCTCCCGGACGCCGAGGTAGAGTACCGCCGGGCCCTGGCGCTCAAGCCGAACTACGCCGAGGCCCGCAGCAACCTGGGCCAGATCCTGATCCAACAGGGGCGGTTCGCCGACGCCGTCGCCGAACTCCGCCGCGGCGTCGAGGTGAGCCCTAACCGGTCCGGTCCGGGTCGGCGGCTCGCCCACATGCTTGAGCAGGCGGAGCGGCTGGGCCGGCTCGACGAGAAGCTCGCCCTGGTCCTTCGCGGCGAGGCACAACCGGCCGACGCGACCGAGTGGTTCGGGCTGGCCGGGCTTTGCGCCGACCACCGCAAGCGGTACGCGGCCGCGGCTCACTTTTACGCCGGGGCGTTCGCCGCCAATCCGGACCCGGCAGCCGACCACCGGCTCGCCGCACTGGCCGCCGCCCGCGCGGCGGCCGGCGACGGGACCGACGCCCCGCCCGACACGGCCGAGCAAAGCCGCCTCCGCCGCCTGGCCCTCGACTGGCTCCGGGCTGACCTGGCCGACTGCGGCCGCCGGCTGAACGAGGATCGGTCGGCCACGCTCGTCCGGCAGCGGCTACGCGGGCTGACGACCGACCCGCACCTCGCCTCCGTCCGCGACCCGGACAAGCTGGCGCGGCTGCCGGGCGACGAGCGGGCGTCGTGGCGGCAACTCTGGGCCGCCGCCGCCGCCCTCGCCGACCGGGCGGGACCCTCCCCATGATGGAGCTGGACGCCGTCACCAAAGTCTACCGGCAGGGGCGGCGGGCGGTGGAGGCGGTCCGGGGCGTGTCGCTGCGGGTCGCGGCCGGTGAGTTCGTCGCGATCATGGGCCCGAGCGGGTCCGGCAAGTCCACCCTCCTGCACCTGCTCGGCGCCCTCGACACGCCCACCACCGGCCGGGTGCTGTTCCGCGGCGCGGACCTGCAAACCCTGTCCGACCGGCGGCGGTCGCTGCTCCGCCGCGAACGGATCGGGTTCGTGTTCCAGGCGTTCAACCTGCTGCCGACCCTGACCGCGGCCGAGAACGTGGCCCTGCCGCTGCTGCTCGCCGGCCTCCGTCGGGCCGCGGCGGCCAAGCGGTCGGAAGCGGCCCTGGACCGGGTCGGGCTGGCGGACCGGGCGGGGCACTTCCCGGAGGAATTGTCCGGCGGGGAAACGCAACGGGTGGCGGTAGCCCGGGCGCTGGTCACAGAGCCGGAGGCGGTCCTGTGCGACGAACCGACCGGCAACCTGGACTCGGCCAACAGCCGGGAAGTGCTAGCACTGCTGCGGGGGCTGCCGGAGGACGGCCGCCGGGCGGTGGTGATGGTGACGCACGACGATGCGGCCGCCGCCGTCGGCGACCGGGTCGTCCACATCCGTGACGGGTTGATCGAGTGTTTGCCGCGACGCGGCAACGGAGCGGGCTGACCCGCTCCGCTGCCGCGTCGCGGC
>DASXAN010001420.1:0-2024 GCA_036406755.1 Gemmataceae bacterium | reverse complement strand
GGTCTGGGGCACCGTGCAGTACCTGGTCGGGCTCCGCCGGCTCGGGTGCGACGTCTACTACGTCGAGGCCCACGCCCGCACGCCGACCATGCTGATGCGGACGGCCGCCGACGACGCCGCCGCCCTGGCCGCGGCGTTCATCGACCGGGTGATGCGGCGGTTCGACTTCGCCGGCAAGTGGTGCTTCCACGCCCTGCACGCCGACGGCCGCTGCTACGGCCTGAGCGAGGCAGAGTTGAAGACGCTGTACCGGGAGGCGGCGGTCATCATCAACTTCCACGGCGGCACGGTCCCGCGGCCGGAGCACGCCGCCACCGGCCGGCTGGTCTACCTGGAGACCGACCCGGTCGAGCTGGAGGTCGAGCTGCACAACGGCGCGGCGAGGGCGGCCGAGTTCCTCGAGCCGCACGTGGCGTTCTTCACCTGGGGGCTCAACTACGGCCGGCCGGACTGCCGGGTGCCGCTGCCGGCCGGGTTCAAGTTCTCAATCAGCCCGCCGGCGGTGGTGTCGGACCTGTGGGACAGTTTGCCCCCCGTCACTGACGGGGGGCTAGCTGCGACGACGTTCACGACCGTCGGCAACTGGCGGCAGGGCGGCCAGGTGACCTACCGGGGCGAGGTGTACACCTGGAGCAAGCATACGGAGTTCCAGAAGGTGCTCGACCTGCCCCGGCAGACCGGGCAGGCGTTCGAGCTGGCCCTGAGCAGTTACGACGAGGCGGACAAGCGGCTGCTCGAAGGGCACGGTTGGCGGGTGCGGCACGGGATGGGCGTGTCGGAGGAGTTGGACCCGTACCGGGACTACGTCGCCCGGTCGCGGGGGGAGTTCACGGTGGCGAAGGACCAGAACGTGCGGCTGCGGAGCGGCTGGTTCAGCGAGCGGAGCGCGCAATACCTGGCGGCCGGGCGGCCGGTGGTGACGCAGGACACCGGCTTCGGCAGCGCCCTGCCGACCGGGGCCGGGCTGTTCGCCTTCACGACCGCGGACGACGCCGCGGCCGCCGTGGACGCGATCAACCGCGACTACGACCGCCACCGCCGGGCCGCCCGGGCGGTGGCGCGGGAGTACCTGGCCGCGGACGTGGTGCTGCCGCGGCTGCTGGCGGAGTGCGGGGTCCGATAAATGATCCACGTCCACGTGATGTGCGAGCCCTACGGCGACACGCTCCAGACGGCGACGTACGTCCGCACCCTGCTGCCGCTCACCCACCCGGTCAACGCCTCCGCCGTGTCGGTCACCTACGGCATGGAGTACTGCCCGGCCGACGTCCTCCTGGTCGAACGCCGCTGGCTGCCGGACTACGGGGCGGCCCGGCGGCTCGTCGCCCGCGCCCGGCTGGACGACGTGCCCGTGGTCTACGTGACCGACGACAGCCTGCTCGACCTGGACGGCGACCCGGGCGGGTACATCACGCCGGAGCACCGGGCGGTCATCGAGTACCTGGCCCGGGAGGCGGACCAGGTCATCGTCTCGACGGCGGAGCTGAAGAAGCGGCTGGCCGCCTACCACCGGCGGATCGCCGTCGTGCCCAACGCACTGGATGAGCGGCTGGTCGCCGGCCGGCCGACCCGGCGGCCGGCCGCCGGCGGCAAACTCGTCGTCGGCTACATGGGCACGGCGACCCACGACGCCGACCTGCTGCTGGTCATCGACGCGCTGCGGTCGGTGCTGCGGGAGCACGCCGGGGCCGTCGAATTCCAGCTCGTCGGCGGCGTCCGGGACGCCGCCACCCTGGCCCCCTTGCGGGGGCTGCCGGTCCGGGTGCTCAAGGCCGGGGACAGCATGGCCTACCCGGCGTTCATGCGCTGGTTCGCCGCCGCCGCGGCCGACTGGGACCTGGCGGTAGCCCCGCTGAAGGAGACGCCGTTCACGCGGTGCAAGTCGGACCTGAAGTTCGTGGACTACGGCGCGCTCGGCATCACGGCCGTCTTCAGCAACGTGACGCCGTACGCGGACACCGTCCGGCACCGCCGCACGGGCTACCTGGCCGACAACACGGCGGCGGCCTGGCGGGAGGCGCTGG
>DASXAN010001419.1:0-3307 GCA_036406755.1 Gemmataceae bacterium | reverse complement strand
TGGTGAATAATCATGACCGCAACTCGCAAGTTGCTCGCCATCGACCTTGGGGCCGAGAGCGGCCGGGGCGTCCTCGGCTCGTTCGACGGCTCGCGGCTGACGCTCGACGTCGTCCACCGGTTCCCGAACGGCCCGGTGCAGACGCTCGACACGCTGCACTGGGACGTACTGCGGCTGCACGCCGAAATCCTGAACTCGCTGCGGGCGGGTGCCGGCCGCGGCGGCGTCGAGAGCGTCGGCGTGGACACCTGGGGCGTCGATTTCGCCCTGCTCGGCCGCGGCGGCACGCTCCTGGGCAACCCGCGCCACTACCGCGACCCGCACACCGAAGGGGCGATGGAGGCAGCGTTCCAGAGGGTGCCAAAGGCCGAGATCTACCGCCGCACCGGCTTGCAATTCATGCGGATCAATTCGCTCTACCAACTCCTTGCGCTGCAGCGAGACCGCTCGCCGCTGCTCGACGTGGCCGAGTCGATCCTGTTCATGCCGGACCTGTTCCACTACTTCCTGACCGGCACACAGGCCAACGAATACACGGACGCCAGCACCAGCCAGCTGCTCGACCCGCACACCCGCACCTGGGCGACCGACCTGATCGACAAGTTCGGCCTGCCGGCGGGCATGTTCGGCACGGTCGTGCAACCGGGGACGGTGCTCGGTCCGCTACGGCCGAGCGTGGCCAGCGACACCGGCCTGGCAGCCGTGCCGGTGGTCGCCCCGGCGACGCACGACACCGGCTCGGCCGTGGCCGCCGTGCCGGCCCGTGGCGAGTCGTGGGCGTTTATCAGTTCCGGTACATGGTCGCTGCTCGGCGCGGAACTGCCGCAGCCGCTGGTTACTGACGATACATTGGCGGCGAACTTCACCAACGAGGGCGGCGTCGCCGGGACGACGCGGCTGTTGAAGAACATCATGGGCCTGTGGCTGGTGCAGGAGTGCCGGCGGTGCTGGGAGAAGGGCGGCAAGTCCTACACCTACGACGAGCTGGTGAAGCTGGCCGAGGCCGCCCCGCCGTTCGTCAGCCTCGTGGACCCGGACGACGCGGCGTTCCTCTTGCCGCCGAGCATGCCGGCGGCGGTGGCGGAGTTCTGCCGCAAGTGCGACCAGCCGGTGCCGGCCGAGCCGGGGGCGGTCGTCCGCTGCTGCCTGGAGAGCCTGGCGCTGAAGTACCGATGGGTGCTGGAGAAGCTGGAGGGGCTCATCGGCCGGCGGCTGGACGTGATCCACGTCGTCGGGGGCGGCAGTCAGAACGCGCTGTTGTGCCAGTGGACGGCAGACGCCTGCGGCCGGCCGGTGCTGGCCGGGCCGGTGGAGGCGACGGCCCTGGGCAACGTGCTGGTGCAGCTGCTCGGGCTGGGGCTGCTCGGGTCGCTGGCGGACGGGCGGGAGGTGGTGCGGCGGTCGGTGGCGGTGACGGTGTACGAGCCGCGGGACGCGGCGCGGTGGGACGAGCAGGCCGGGCGGTTCGCGAACCTGGTGCGGGGGTGAAGTGGCCTGACCGGTCACCACCCCAGCCCGATCGCCGCCAACTCCCGCCGCAGCACGCCCAACCGCAGCACCGGCAGGTCCGCCGACCCCTCCACGACCGCCACCAGATCCGCCCCGTCGGCCGTGAACGCCAGCCGCCGCACCGGCTTCGTCCCCGCCGGCCGCCAGCGGAACAGCTCCTCGCCCGTCTCGACCCGCCACACCCGCACCGCCCCGTCCTCGTGCCCGACCGCCAACACCTCCCCGGCCGGGTCGAATGCGCTGCACGCCGCGTGCGCCTCCCCGGTCAAGTCGTGCCGCTTCGCCCCCGTCGTCGCGTCCCACAGCGACGCCCACGGGCGGGTGTAGGTCGCCAGCCGGGCCGGCGGGGTTAGCGTGAACAGCCACCGCCCGTCCGGGCTGAACCGCGGCTGGTCGATCACCTCGTCCGTCCCGGTCGGCTGCAGAGTCCGAAGCTTGGAGTGGGTCGCCGCGTCATACATGGCCACGGCCTCCGGCTTGCCGCCGATGCCGGTGACCAGCCACCGCCCGTCCGGGCTCAGGCGGGCCTCGCCGGCGTCCGGGGGCAGCATCCAGGCGACCCGCCCGCCGCCGACGTCCCACAATCCGCCGGCCCGGTCGAGGGCCAGTAGTCCGCCAGCCGGGCCGAACGCGGCGGAGACGAACTCCCCGCCGGCCGGCGGCGACTGTCGGGCGAGCTCGCCGCCGGTTTCGGCATCCCAGAGGACGGCGGCCGTGCGGGCGACGACCGCGAGCTGCCGGCCGTCTGGGCGGAACACGAGCCGGCCGGTGCGGTCGGGGGCCGGCAGCTCCCGCGCCCGGCCGGACCCGAGGCCGGTCAAGCGGACGGTCGCCGGCCCGTCCTCGGTCCCGTCCCACCCGCCGACGGCCTGCCACCGCCCGTCCGGGCTGAACGCCAGCTCGGTCGGCACGGCGTGGCCGCCGGGCCGCGAGTCTCCGGCGGTGACCCACGCCGGCTCCCAGACCCGCACGGCGTCCTTCTCCACGGCCGTCGCCAGCCGCCGGCCGTCGGCCGACCAGACCAACATCTTCGACGGCCCGCCGCCCGGCGTCGGGTGGCGGAACTCCTCCGCCCGGTCGGCGACGCGGAGGTAGTGGACCTGCTCACCGCCCGGGCGCAGGATGACTGTGGCCGCCAGCCGCTCCCCGTCCGGGCTGAACGCGACGTGGGCCACCATCCCCCCGGACAATGGCACGTCGCCCAGGAACTGCCCGGACGCCGTGTCCCAAAAGCCGACCAATGACCCCTTCCCGAGCAGGGCCGCGGCTAGCAGCGGCCGGGTCGGCGAAACCGCCAGGTCGTTGACCCAGACGGCCCGGTCCCGGGGCACCGCCAGGGTGACCGCGGCGCCGCCGGCCAGCGGCGTCAGGACGATCCCGTCCTTGGTCATCCGGGCCAATGTGCGGCCGTTCGGGCTGAACGCCAGCGGCAGCGGCAGGGCCTGCGGGTCGAGGACGGTCGGCGGCCCGCCGGCATCCGCGTCCCAGACCCGGATCCGCGTCGCCCCGCGGTACGACTGCAGCGCCGCCGCCCGCCGGCCGTCGGCGGTGAGCAGCAGGCGGTAGCAGATCGACAGGTCCTGGTCGCCGGGCTGGACGTCGGGGTCGGGCAGGTCGCGGCGGCGGCCGGCGTCCACGTCCCAGACCGTCAGCCCCGGCGGGCCGACGCCGCTGGCCACCACCAGCCGCCCGCCGTCCGCCGACAGGGCCAGGACCGGGACGTAGTCCTCCGTCAGCGGCCGGCGGTCCAGCTCCCGCTCCCGGCCGGTGTCCACGTCGATGACGCGGAAGCTGAGCT
>DASXAN010001418.1:0-1569 GCA_036406755.1 Gemmataceae bacterium | reverse complement strand
ACCGGCGGTATCATGCGTACGCTTGCAGAATCAGCCGATCCGGCGGCGTTGTGGGCCGTCGCCCCCGCCTCGTTACGGTCGAAGGTGAGGGACCACGTTGCGGCCATTGGGCCAGACGGCTGGGAAGCAGCCCCGTTCATCGGCAACGACACCCCGGAAGCCCGTGCGGTCCGGACCGCACAACAGCGGCCTCTCGCCGCGCGCTTGCTGAAGGACTTCGCCTGACCCACGGCCCGACGTGTGCGTGCCAAACCACGTCGGGCTGACGCCTCGACGCTCGCCATTCACGGGAACCGCGGCGCCAGCCGGTCCACGATCGCCGCCCCGACCTGTAGCGACGCCGTCGCCGCCGGGCTCGGGGCGTTGCACACGTTGACCACCCGCCCATCCTCGCGGATCAAAAAGTCGTCCACCAGCCCGCCGTCCGGGGCCACCGCCTGCGCCCGGATGCCGGCCGGGGCCGACTCCAGGTCCTCCGCCCGCACGTCCGGGACCAATCGCTGCAGCGCCCGCACGAACGCCCGCTTGCTCAGCGACCGCCACATCTCCCCCAGCCCCATCCGCCAGTGCTTCCGCGCCATGCGGAGGAACCCCCGGTACGTGAGCGTCTCGGCCAGGTCGCGGACGTCCCACTC
Source organism: Gemmataceae bacterium (assembly GCA_036406755.1). Taxonomy (GTDB): domain Bacteria; phylum Planctomycetota; class Planctomycetia; order Gemmatales; family Gemmataceae; genus DASXAN01. The sequence continues at coordinate 934 of DASXAN010001418.1, read as the reverse complement.
GGAGAACCGGTACGCCTCCCGGCCGAACGCCAGCACCGCGTTCGGCCCGCACTCGACCGACCCGTCGATCATCCGCGTGAAGTGCACGCCCAGGAACGGGAAGTTTGGGTCCGGCGTCGGGTAGATGAGGTTGCGGCAGAGGCGGTGCGCCGCCGGCTTCAGGGCGTAATACTCGCCGCGGAACGGGACGATCTGCGCCCCGGGGTCCTGGCCCGTCAGCTTCGCCACGCGGTCGGAGTGCAGCCCGCCGCAGTTGACCAGCTGCCGGGCCGTGAACTCGCCGACGGGAGTAACCGCCGTGACCGCATCGGCGTGATGGTGCACAGCGGTGACCCGGGCCTTGAACACGACCTCGCCGCCGGCTTCACGCACCTTCTCGGCCAGCCGTTCGCACACCTGCCGGTAGTTGACGATGCCGGCCTCGGGGACGTGAATGGCTTTCACCCCAGCGGCGTGCGGCTCCAGCTCGGCCAGCCGCTCGCGGCCGATCAGCTCGCACCGCACGCCGTTCGCCTGGCCCCGTTCGTAAATCCGCTCCAGGGCCGGCAGGTCGGACTCGCCCACAGCGACGATCACCTTGCCGCAGATTTCGTGGGCGATCCCCTCGGCAGCGCAGAACGCCTCCATCGCCTTCTTGCCGGCGCGGCAGGTGACGGCCTTGAGCGAGCCGGGCTTGTAGTAGATGCCGGAGTGGAGGACGCCGGAGTTGTGGCCGGTCTGGTGGGCCGCGACGCCGGCCTCCTTCTCCAGCACGACGACCCGCCGGCCGGGGAAGCGGCGGGTGAACTGGTAGGCGGTCGCCAGGCCGACGATCCCGCCGCCGACGACCGCCAGGTCGTGCGTTCTCATTCGAGGGAGTCCGGTTCGGCGTAGGGTGGGTCGAGCGAGCGGAGCGAGGGAGGCCCACCGATGCGAGACCGTACCTCGGGCTCGG
>DASXAN010001417.1:0-3443 GCA_036406755.1 Gemmataceae bacterium | reverse complement strand
CGTCGCCGTCGGCTGGTACGACGCCCGCAACTCGCCGGGCAACAACTCAGTCGAGTACTTCGCCTCCGCCAGCACCGACGGCGGCGCGACGTTCCTGCCGAACGTCCAGGTCGCGAAGAAACTGTCGGACGGCCGTGCGTCAGTCATTCAGGACCCCAACGAGTTCGGCGACTTCTACCGGATCGACTTCTTCAACAACGTCATTCACGTGGTCTGGGCCGACAACAGCGGCGGCATCACGGGCAACCCCGGCCCCGGCTTGTCGTTGGACCTCGCGACGGCCGCCATCACCCTCAGCGGCGGTGGCGGCGGGGGCGGCGGCGGGGGTGGCGGCGGGGGCCCCGTCGCCGGCACCGCCTTCATCGGCGCCGACGCCGGGTCCGCCCCGGTCGTCCGCCTGGTCGATCTGGCCACCGGTGCCACGGTGTTCCAGGCGCTGGCCTTCGACCAGCACTTCACCGGCGGGGTCCGCGTGGCCCGTGGGGACGTGAACAAAGACGGGGTGCCGGACCTGATCATGGCGGCCGGCCCCGGCGGCGGCCCACACGTCGTGGTCCTCAACGGGGCCACCCACACCCGGCTCGCCGGCCCGCTCGGCAGTTTCTTCGCCTACGGGGCCGCGTTCACCGGCGGCGTCTACGTCGCCGCCGCCGACGTGAACGGGGACGGGTACGCCGACATCATCACCGGGGCCGGGGCCGGCGGCGGGCCGAACGTCCGGGTGTTCAGTGGCAAGACCGGGACGCTGCTCCGCAACTTCTTCGCCTACGGGGCCGCGTTCACCGGCGGCGTGACCGTGGCCGCCGGCGACGTGGACGGGGACGGCAAGGCCGACGTCGTCACCGGGGCCGGCCCCGGCGGCGGGCCGAACGTCCGGGTGTTCTCCGGGGCCACCGGCGCCATGCTCCGCAACTTCTTCGCCTACCCGGCCACGTTCACCGGCGGCGTCTGGGTCGCGGCCGCCGACGTCAACGGCGACAAGAAGGCCGACATCATCACCGGGGCCGGCAACGGCGGCGGGCCGCACATCCGTGTGTTCGCCGGCACGACCGGCGCGCCGCTGCAGAGCTTCCTGGCGTTCGACCCCAAGTCGCCGTCCCTGATCACCGCCGAGCGGCAGTACACCGGCGGCATCCGCATCGCCGCCGAGGACGTCACCGGCGACGGCATCGCGGACATCGTCGCCGTGACCGGCCCGGGCCTCGGCGCGCGGGGGTTCGTGTTCAACGGCGTCGGCGATACGCCGATCGCGGCGTTCAACCCGGCGGGCCTGTCGCCGTTCGGCGGCGTGTTCGTCGGCTAAGGCGGGGGCGCGGGGTGGGACCGGTCCCGCCCCGCGCCGCACGCTGCTGCTCCCCGCGCGCCGCATCTCCTCCGCTGTTCTGGGCGCGCAGCCAGCGCTGCTCCCCTGCCCGCATTGGTGTAACAGCCGCCGGCATGTCCACGTCCCATTAGCTCAGCGACCTGTTCCGGACCGGCATCGCTAGGAGTTGTCTTGACACGGCTGGTCCGAACAGTCTAATAATAGACTGATCAACCTAATCAGTGACCGAACTCCAGCCGTTTTGGTCATAATTCTTTGTCCACCAATATCATACGTTCCGATAACGACAAGCCTCCGCGCATCGACGTGGCAGGCGTCCGCCGCACGCAGATCGTCGATGCCGCCGCCCGGATCATCGCCGGCCGGGGCATTCAAAACCTGTCGCTATCGGCCATCGAGGCGGAAACCGGCATGAGCCGGGGCCAACTGACCTATTACTTCAAGGCCAAAGAAGACATCCTGCTGGCCGTGTTCGACCGCATGGTGCGGCGGATGCGGGAGCGCGTGGGCACGGCCGACGACCCGTGCCGGCCGCCGGGCGCGGACGCCTGGGCGCGCATCCGGGCCCTTCTGACGACCGTCCTCGGCCAGCCGGTGCCGGCCGATTTCACGCAGCTGCAATACACGTTCCTGGCCCAGACGGGCCACCGGGACGACTTCCGCGAACGCTTGGCGTCGCTATACGAGGAATGGCGGTCGCACATGGCAGCCGACCTGGCCGGGTCAGAGCCGCTGCCGGCTGGCGACCCGCGGCTGGCGGCCAGCCTGGTCCAGGCGCTGATCCACGGCCTGGTGATGCAGTTGCAGGCCGATCCGGCGGCGTTCGACCGAACCGCGATGCTGGAGTTGTGTCTGTCCGTCCTCGATCAAATGCTCAACCGCCCGAAGCCCGCGCCGCCGGCGACGAATCCCTCGGGGGAGGGCCTTTCTGATGCCTGACACGCTCGACGAACCGCGATCATTGCAAGACCGGGTGCAGTCCCTACGGCTGCCGGACAAAGTGGACCAACCGGGTCGGTCCGGTGGCGGCTGGTTGCCGTGGGCGCTGTGTCTGCTGCTGGCGCTGTCCACAGTGAGCCTCGCGGTTCGGGTGTACACAGCCCCGCCGAAGGCGGTCCCGCAGGGCGAGGCTCCCGCCGAGTCGGCCGCGGCCCCGGCGGAGTCAGCATCCCCGGCTCGGCAGGAGCCTCGCCCTCCCACCGCCGCGGCCACCCCTGGCGCGGTGGTGCTGGAGTCGAAGGGGTACATTATCCCCGCCCACCAGATTCAAGTCAGCCCGATCGAGGTGAGCGGACTCGTCAAGGAGCTGTTCATCGAGGAGGGCAAGCGGTTCAAGAAGGGCGAGGTCCTCGCCGTCCTCGACAAGACCAGCTTCGAGGCCGACGTGGCCGACGCCACCGCGGCGCTGGCGTCGGCCGAGGCGCGGCTGCTCAAGCTCCGCAACGGCTACCGGGAGGAGGACAAGCGGGCCGCCAAGAACGAGATGGAGGCGGCCGAGGCCGACTTGGTTCAGACCCGGGCCGACTTCGCCCGCGCCGAGGAGCTGTACGCCAAGGCCCCCGGCGCCAGCATCACCAAGGCCGAGTGGGACGCCGCCCACGCGAACCGCGACCGCGCCCGCCGCCGTTACGACGCCGCCCAAGCCCGGTACGACGTGACCGTCAACGGCAGCCGGCTCGAAGACGTGGCCGAGGCCGTCGGCGAGGTCGCCGTGGCCAAGGCCCGGCTGCGCAAGGCCGAGTGGCACCTGGAGAATTGTACCATCCGCGCCCCGGTGACCGGCACCGTGTTGACCAAGAAGGCGGAGCTGGGCAATCTCGTGGACCCGCGGGCGTTCGGGGCCACGTCCGGCGCGGTGTGTGAGATGGCCGACCTGTCCGACCTGGAGGCGGAGCTGGACATCACCGAGCGGGACGTCGCCAAGGTGCAGAAGGGCATGCCGTGCCGGGTGCGGGCGGAGGCGTACCCGGACCGCGTCTACGAGGGGGTGGTGGACCGCCTGATGCCGATCGCCAACCGGGCGAAGGGCGCGGTGCCGGTACGGGTGAAGGTGCGGGTGCCGAAGGACGAGGAGGGCGTGTACCTGAAGCCCGAGATGGGCGCGGTCGTGTCGTTCCTC